>JAGRLL010000326.1 GCA_020441855.1 Nitratireductor sp. | reverse complement strand
GCCCGCGTCGAGGAACTGGTGATCGGCCGTAATGAAAGGCACTCGCTGGCCACGATGCGCGACATCCAGGCCGACACGCTGTCGAAAGCGCTGGTTTCATTCCGTGACCTGGCGATGGCGCAACTCGAACGGGGCGCCGTTCAGGACGAGGCCATGCTCGGGGCGCTGTCGGCATGGGACGGGCATATGCTGGCCGACCGGGCCGAACCGCTGATCCTCACCGCATGGTGGCGTCATTTCCAGAGTGCCTTGTTCGGCGACGAACTCGGCAACGACTACGAACGCTTCGCAAAGGGCAATTTGCAGCCCGTGATCGACGCCTTGAGCGGACGCACAACGCGTGACTGGTGCGACCGGGTCGATACGAATGCGACCGAATCCTGCGGGCTGGTTCTTTCCGGCGCGCTCACGAAAGCGCTCGAGGAACTCAACGCCGCGCAGGGGGACGACTGGAAGAAATGGCGCTGGGGCGCCGCGCATCTGGCCTTCGGCGAGCATCGGCCGTTTTCTTCGGTCGATCTCCTGTCGCGCTTCTTCACGATCTTCCAGGAAAGTGCCGGCGGCTCCTACACGCTGCTTCGCGGACGCACAGATTTCCGCGAGAAGCATCCCTATTTCAACGTCCATGCCTCGGTCTATCGCGGCATCTACGATCTGTCCGATCTGGACAAGTCGAAATTCGTGATCTCGACCGGGCAAAGCGGCCATTTCCTTTCGTCGCACTACCGTGATCTGGCGCCGGTATGGGCAAACGTGGATTATGTTGCAATGACGACGAAACGCGAGGATTACGAGAAGGGGGCGCAGGGCGTCTGGGTCTTCGACCCGGCGCAGTGACGGGGCAATGACGGCGCAAGGAAACGGGACGGGTAGAAAACTGGGCGGCAAGGCTGTGTAGCAAGGATTTCAGTACCATGCGTGAACTCAAGACATGGCGCGAATGCGCGCCGCGACTGGTCGATGTGGCGGCGGGACGAACCCCCGCCGATCTCGTTGTCAGGCGCGCGCGCTGGGTCAATGTCCATTCGGGCGAGATCGTTCCGGCGACCGACATCGCGGTCTCGGCAGGCCGCTTCGCCTATTGCGGGCCGGATGCCGGCCATTGCATCGGCGAGGATACCGAGATCGTCGATGCCGCCGGCCGCTACATCGTGCCGGGCCTGTGCGACGGCCACATGCACGTCGAAAGCGGCATGCTGACCGTGACAGAGTTTGCCCGCGCCGTCGTTCCGCACGGCACGACGAGCATGTTCATCGACCCCCACGAGATCGCCAATGTGCTGGGTCTTGCCGGCGTGCGACTGATGCACGACGAGGCTGCCGGCCTGCCGGTCAACGTCTTCGTGCAGATGCCCTCCTGCGTGCCGTCGGCGCCCGGTCTGGAGCATGCCGGCGCCGAACTCGGCGCCGCGGAGGTGGCCGAAGCGATGGCCTGGCCCAACATCATCGGTCTTGGCGAGGTGATGAACTTTCCGGGCGTTGCCGCCGCCGACGAAAAGATGATGGGCGAGATCGCCGCCACCATGGCGGCGCGCAAGACGGTCGGCGGCCATTATGCCTCGCCCGATCTTGGTCCCGCCTTCCACGCCTATGCCGCAGGTGGGCCCGCCGACGATCACGAGGGCACGCGCATGATCGACGCGATCGCCCGTGTGCGTCAGGGCATGAAGGCGATGCTGCGGCTGGGCTCGGCCTGGTACGACGTCGCCGAACAGATCCGCGCCGTGACCGAGATGGGCCTCGATCCGCGCAATTTCATCCTGTGCACCGACGATTGCCATTCCGGCACGCTGGTCCATGACGGACATATGGACCGCGTCGTGCGTCACGCAATCCAGCAGGGGCTGAAGCCCGTCACCGCGATCCAGATGGCCACGCTGAACACGGCCGAACACTTTGGCCTTTCGCGCGAGCTCGGCTCCATCGCACCCGGCCGCCGCGCCGACTTCCTTCTGGTCTCCAACCTCGCCGAAGTGAAGATCGACGCCGTCTATGGACGCGGTGAATTGCTGTCGGATGCCGAAGGCCTGAAGGCAAAGATGCCGGAATTCGTCTATCCCGACAGCGCGCGCAACACGGTCAACATGAAGCGCGACCTGGAGGCTGCCGATTTCGAGATTGCCGCCCCGCAAGGCGAAAAGAAGGTCAAGGCGCGCGTCATCGGCGTTATTGAGAACCAGGCGCCCACGCGCGCCCTCGAAAAGACGCTCGAGGTCGAGGACGGCGTCGTGCAGATGGACCGCAAACGCGACGTCTGCCAGATCGCGCTGGTCGAGCGTCACCGCGCCACGGGTGGCGTGGTCAACGGCTTCGTCACCGGCTTCGGCTACGACAAGAAATGCGCCGTCGCCGCGACAGTCGCCCATGACAGCCATCACATGATCGTCGTCGGCACCTCGCGCAAGGACATGGCGGCGGCCGCCAACCGGCTGAGGGAGGTCGGCGGCGGCGTCACCGTCTTCCACAAGGGCGAGGAACTGGCGCTGGTCGAACTGCCCATCGCCGGGCTGATGAGCGACGAACCGGCCGAGATCGTTGCCGAGAAGGCGGCGCGCATGGTCGCGGCCATGGCGCAGATGGGATGCAGCCTCAACAACGCCTACATGCAGCACTCGCTGCTGGCGCTGGTCGTCATCCCAGAATTGCGCATCTCCGACATCGGCATCATCGACGTGCGCAAGTTCGAGCAGGTGGATTTGTTCGTGTGACATCCCTTGGCGAACCGGGGCTCCTTCGCTGACGCTGCGGCTCGCAGGTTTCTATTCCTGCCGGCTTCATTGCAGCCTCAAAAAAATGCAGTCCCGAAAAGTCACTCGGCATGCGCCGGGACGGTGCGGGGGGCCTGCCGCGTTTTTCGGCAGACAAACAACAAGGCGAACGGGTTCATGGGTGTCGCGGTCGAAGAAAGCGTGGCCGAGCCGGACTGGATGGCGATTGCGATTGTCGTTCTGGGCGTCACCTCCTTCGCGGTGGCGCAGGGTCTGACCTATCCGCTGATTTCGCTTGTCCTCGAGAACCGCTCCGTACCGGCGGGCATGATCGGTTTGAACGCCGCCGGTCTGGCAGTGGGACTTGCTGCGGGAACGCTGATGATCAGTCGGCTGACGGCGCTGCTGCGCGGCGATCACCTGATCGTCGCCGGTCTGCTGGGTAGTGCGGCCTCGCTCGCCTGTTTCGCCATTTCGGATCATCTGCTCGTGTGGTTCGTGGCGCGTTTCGCGCTTGGCTTCTGCGTCGGCATCGTATTCGCGATGAGCGAGGCCTGGCTGAATACTGCGTGCCCCGACCGACTGCGCGGCAGGGTTTCGGGCATCTACGCGGCGGGGATGGGCATCGGGTTCGCCTCGGGCCCGCTTGTCATCCCGTTTTTTGGTGCCGAGAACGGTTTTGCCTTCGCCTTCATGGCGGTCAATGACGCGCTTATCGCCTTCGTGACGGTCCTTCTGTTGCGAAAGACGAGGACGTGGCCCGAAAGGGTGCCGCCGGGCGCGATCCTGCGTTTCATCACGGTCGCGCCCGTGCTGGTTGTGATCGTGACGCTCTTCGGTTTTGCCGACATCGTTGCCATCTCCACCATGCCGGTCTATTTCGTGCGCACCGGCCACTCCGAGGCCTTCGCCGCGCTGAGCGTCTCCATCATGTCCTTCCCGACAGCGCTTGCGCAGCCGTTTATCGGCATATTGCTCGACAAATGGCCGCGAAAGCTTGTCGTGATCCTGTGCGGGGCTGTGGCGGGGCTGACCTTCCTGTCCATTCCGGCGCTCGCATCGGGCACGGCGATATTGCTGGCGCTCGCCTGCCTGGGCGCGGCTGCCTTCGCGCTCTATACCTGTGCACTCACGCTGCTGGGCGAACAATATCGCGGCGGCATGCTCGCCGCCGGCAGTGCGGTCTTTTCGCTCGCATACGCCATCGGCAGTGCCTCTGGCTCGATAAGTTCGGGTTTCCTGATGCAGCGCATCGCGCCCGCGGCGGTGCCCGTCGGCACCGGATTGCTCATCGTTCTGGTCGTGGCCGGTCTTGTTCTGGGCTGGCGGAGTGCGAGGCCTGTCTGAACCGGAATGGATACGCGTCTCAGACGGTCCGGACCGTGCTTGCCATGGCGGCGCCGCGAAGACTGCCTGCGGCCGGCAAAACTTGTCCGGGTGACAAAGCCGTTCTTGATCCGTTCTGAACATTCCGGATAGCTTCCGCCATTGCCGAAAAGAGGTGGGTACCATGGCCGAATATCTGCCGCAGTTCTTTCTCGCCTGGTCGATCTTGATTGTCGCGGTCCTGTCGCCGGGGCCGAGCGTTGCGCTCATTCTGGGCGTGGCGACCAGCCGGGGGCGATTGCCGTCCCTGATCACCGCATTGGGTGTGGGCTGCGGTTCGGCCACAATCTGCGTTGCCACCGTTGTGGGCATCACCGCGATTTTGGCGCAGGTCGCCGAACTGATGACGCTGGTTCGCATGGTCGGCGCGGCGTATCTCTTCTGGCTCGCCTTCAAGGCCTTTCGCAATGCTTCCCACCGGGGAGAGATCACCGTAGCGCCTGTGCGCTACCTTAATGCATGGCGGACCTGGCTTGCCGCCTATCTGCTGCAGGTTACCAATCCCAAGGCGATTTTCTTCTGGCTGGCGATCGCCAGTGTTGGCGGGGCCGGCGACGCACCGCCGGCGATTGTCGCGCTGTTCGTCGCAGGCTCTTTCGTCATCTCCTTTGTCGGGCATGGCGGATATGCGCTCTTGCTGTCGTCTGGCCCGGTGCGCAGACTCTATGGTCGCGCGCATCGATGGATCGAGGGTGCACTCGGCTGTTTCTTCCTGTTCGCCGGCTACAAGATCGCAACGGCGGATTGACAGGTCGGCGCGGCGGGGAGGGCGCTTGATCAAGCCGTCCCATTGATCCTCCATTGGCATCCGGCTATAGCGGGTGAAAGAGCTTTCACACCCAGTAATCCGGATTTCCGCCATGTCCGTCGACCTCGCCACAGTCAAGCGCGTCGCCCATCTTGCCCGTATCGCCGTCACCGACGAGGACGCGGTGAAAATGCAGGCCGAACTGAACGCCATCCTGGGCTTCGTCGAACAATTGAACGAGGTCGATGTCGAAGGTGTCGAACCGATGACCTCGGTCGTCGAGATGGCCATGAAGAAACGCGCCGATGTCGTCACCGAAGGCGACAAGGCCGCCGATATCGTCGCCAACGCGCCGATCAGCGAGGATCATTTCTTCCTGGTGCCGAAGGTGGTGGAATGATCGCGAAAACGTTTCTGGCGGCCCTTGGCGTCATGGCCGCGTCCACCCTTGCCCACGCCGACGCAATTCCTTCCTTTTTGTCGGATGGACAGAAATACGTGACCGACATCAAGGCCTGCACGGCGGAAGTCGTGGAGGAGACCGATATCCTGCAGCTTACGAAGGACGGCGTGTTCGGCTACGAGTACGGCTGCAACTTCGTTCAGTTCATGGATGTCCGCGATGTCGGCGACGGCAAGGTCTACCAGTACCTTGCGATCTCGGCATGCGGCGACGATTCGGGCGTAACCAGACCGGACATGTTCACGATGATGCCGTCCGATGAAGGGCGCCTCTACATTACCTCGCAGAACGAATACCTGACGCAGCTCGCGCTCGAACGCAGCAGCACATCGACCGAGGGGCACTGGATCGTCGAAAAAGAGTTCGTCCGGTGTCCGAACTGATCGCCACAGAATGCACGATCGCCGCCGAAACGCCGTTGCAGGACGATGTGCGCGCCATGGTCGCGGAGCTGAACGCTTACATGATCCCGTTGACCCCGCGCGAGTTCCAGTTCCAGCTCACCGTCGAGCAGATGGCCGAGCCGGGGGTTACGGTGTTCGTCGCGCGAGACGAAGCGCGCGGCGCGGTCGGCATGGCCTCCCTGAAGCGGCACGATGCCGAACTGGGCGAGGTCAAGCGGATGTTCACCGTGCCTGCTGTGCGGGGCAAGCACGTGGGTTCGGCGCTGCTGCAACGTGTCGAGCAGCTGGGCCGCGAACATGGTTTGCGCCGGCTGGTGCTGGAAACCGGCGAGGCGCCGGGTTTCGAACCGGCATGGCGTATCTACGAGCGCAATGGCTTTGCCCGGTGCGGTGCCGTGCTCGACTATCCCGATTCCGGCTGGAGCCGGTTTTATGAAAAGATGCTTTAGGTAGACGATGACCGATCTGACCCAATTCACCATCGCCGAAGCGCGCGAAAAGCTGAAAGCCGGCGAATTCACCGCGACAGAGTTGACCGAGGCCTATTTGACGGCCATCGACGCGGCCAACAAGAACTTCAACGCCTATGTCGAGGTCACGCATGAGCGCGCGCGCGAAATGGCGAAAGCTTCCGACGCGAAGCTGGCCAAAGGTGCCGGCGGCTCGCTGGAAGGTATCCCGCTCGGCATCAAGGACCTCTATGCGACGCGGGGCGTGCACACGCAGGCATGCAGTCACGTGCTCGACCGCTTCCTGCCGCATTACGAATCCACGGTCACGGCCAATCTGTGGGCCGACGGCGCGGTCATGCTCGGCAAGCTGAACATGGACGAATTCGCCATGGGCTCGTCCAATGAAACTTCCTATTACGGCCCGGTCGTCAGCCCGTGGCGCTCGCGCGGCTCGAATGCCGAACTGGTGCCGGGCGGCTCGTCCGGCGGGTCGGCGGCTTCCGTTGCCGCGCATCTTTGCGCCGGCGCGACCGCCACCGACACGGGCGGCTCCATTCGCCAGCCCGCGGCTTTCACCGGAACGGTCGGCATCAAGCCGACCTATGGCCGCTGCTCGCGCTGGGGCATCGTCGCCTTCGCTTCCTCGCTCGATCAGGCAGGCCCGATCGCCCGCGACGTGCGCGATGCCGCGATCATGCTCAAATCCATGGCGAGCGTCGACGACAAGGATACGACTTCGGTCGACATTGCCGTGCCCGATTACGAGGCGGCCATCGGCAAGTCGATCAGGGGCATGAAGATCGGCATCCCGAAAGAATACCGCGTCGACGGCATGCCGGAGGAAATCGATGCGCTTTGGAGGCAGGGCGCCGAATGGTTCCGCGAGGCCGGCGCCGAGATCATCGACATTTCCCTGCCGCATACTAAATACGCCTTGCCGGCCTATTACATCGTCGCTCCGGCGGAGGCCTCTTCCAACCTGGCGCGCTATGACGGCGTGCGCTACGGCCTGCGCGAAGAGGGCCGGGACATTATCGAAATGTATGAAAAGAGCCGCGCTGCCGGTTTCGGCGCGGAGGTCAAGCGCCGCGTCATGATCGGTACTTATGTGCTCTCGGCCGGTTATTACGATGCCTATTACCTGCGCGCCCAGAAGGTGCGCACGCTGATCAAGNNTCAAGCGCGACTTCGAGCAGGCCTTCGAGCAGGGCATCGACGCCATTCTGACGCCGGCCACGCCTTCTGCCGCCTTCGGCGTCGCCGACCAGGCAATGGCCGCCGACCCGGTGAAGATGTATCTTAACGACGTCTTCACGGTGACGGTCAACATGGCCGGCCTGCCCGGCATCGCAGTGCCGGCCGGTCTGAACAGTGAGGGCCTGCCGCTCGGTCTGCAACTGATCGGTCGCCCCTTCGGCGAGGAAACGCTGTTCCAGGCGGGTCATGTCATCGAACAGGCCGCCGGGCGCTTCACGCCGGAGAAGTGGTGGTAGGACGTTTAAGGACGAACGGGTGACCGTGTGTGGCCGCCCGCTTTTCCTCGTCTGGAGCTAGCAATTGTCGAGCTGGCTGCGAACCAGTTCCAGACCGCGTCGCGTGATCTGGTAGGGACCGCCGCCTTTCGAGGCGATGGATCGTTTGCGTTTCAGCTTCCTGAACAGTTCGATATCGAGGCCGGGATAGTGCCAGCCCTCGCGTGTCAGGCACGCCGTTTCGACGATCTGTTTGTTTTGCTTGACGATTTCAATTCGCCCGCCTTGCGCGAGCAGGTGGAGAATGCGCTGTTCGGCGCGTGAGATGTCCATGTCGGCAATCCGTTGAGACACTGGCCGCAATAGGCCATGAAAAATCGCGCAGCCGTGTTCGGCCGCGATTGCTTCAGTGTTTCGCCCTGCCGGAACAAATCCGGCCGGGCTTCAACGGGTCTCGTTGGAAGAGAACATCAAAACTCCAATATCAACCGCGATATAGGGGGGTCGGAGGGCCTTGTCCACCCGAAGCCCTGCGGCGTTTGATTGCCGGTCTGCCGCGAGGGGAGCAATCCGGGCGGGCGTGCGTTTGATGTTGGGTACGGGAATGCTAGATTGGCGCACCCGTCGCGAAACCGTTCCAGGGTGCGCCCAGGGTACGCCCAGAGTGTGCTTGGAGTCGAAGGAGCAGGAAATGAACCAGGCCGACCTTATCGCCATCACCGAGGCCATCGACGCCCTCGACAAGGAGCGCTACGCCATGGGCCCGGCCTGGAACGTTGCGCACGAGCTTGTCGTCGGGCATGAGGGAGAGGCGTTTTTCGACCGCCTGTACGCGCTGCTGCATCGCATCGAGGGCGACCATTCCAATGCGAGCTACTGGTACGGCCAGGCGGGTGTCGACGAATTCGACGGCGATGCGCGCGCCGAGGCGAAGGCGCTGCTGAAGGAATTGGAGGAAGCATGATGCCGGGCGACGGCATGTCGCCCTCCAACTGCCTGCCCAGCCCCTTGCACTAGCCCGCCAAATCCGTATAGCCAGAACGGTCCAACCGGAATTGATCAGCATGACCCTCGTCGACACACGCACGCCCGATCCCAAGCGTTTCATTCCCGGCGCCACCGGCGACTGGGAGGTCATCATCGGCATGGAAGTCCATGCCCAGGTGTCCTCCAGCGCCAAGCTGTT
>JAGRLL010000325.1 GCA_020441855.1 Nitratireductor sp. | reverse complement strand
GGGACAGGAATGGGGAAGAGCCATGTGGGCTAGTTGCCGGCCTGCCAGATCTGCCCTAGTGGCGTGGGTCCCAAGCGGTGCTCGCCTGTATGCGCGGGTGTAGCTCAGTTGGTTAGCGCGCCGGCCTGTCACGCCGGAGGTCGCGGGTTCGAGCCCCGTCACTCGCGCCATTTCTTCCCGGTTTCTGGTTGCGGTTCAGCTTCCAGGCGGGCAGGAATGGAGATGGTCTCGCGAATGCGGGCCATGGAATTTTCGGGCGCTTAGCTCAGCTGGGAGAGCAACTCGTTTACACCGAGTAGGTCGGCGGTTCGAACCCGTCAGCGCCCACCATCCCGATGATGCTGCCGCATTTCCGTACGAAACGCTTCAAGCAAGCAGGCTGATGGCCCTGTTCGCCGTTCGGCGCGTTTTTCAGCGTCGAGGCGCGAAGGCCGACAGGATCAGCACTGCCCAGCCCGCCATCATGATCATGCCACCAATGGGGGCCGCCATCGCGAACAGGCGGCCATGGTCGAATACGCGCAACGCGATATCCACCGAAAACAGGGTGGCGCCGACAAAGAGCGCAAGCGCGACAAGGTTCGTCAGGACGCCGCGCCTGCCATGCAGGGCCAGCGCCAGCAAGGCCGGCGCGTGGGTCAGGCAGACCAGCGCCACCGAACCGCCCAGTCGCGGATCACCGGTCGCATGCGCCCCCGCCGCCGCCGCTGCCACACCACCAAGGCCGAGAAGGCCCGCCCCAAAAAGAATGAACCTGTCCATCCGCCCCATTTACCAGCGCTTGCGATGCGGTCAATGCATCTTCAGGCCGCAGGTGTTGAGTGAAAATTGAACCGACGCGTCAAGGCATCAGGCCGCAACCGGCCAGGACCTGCAGCCAGCCCGTTCTGTAGAACCAGCGAGAATTCTTGCTGCGGACCGGCAAGCGGCGGGCGAAGGGCTGCAGCCGGAATTCCGGAACGCATATGGCGACCCTATGGGCACGATATCGATGACGGTGAAATTGGGGTGCGATCGCGCGATCTGGCCGATAAGATCGAACCACGCACCAACACAACGATCCACAATCGCCGGATAAAAATGCAATCGTCTGTTCCGGCGCTTTTTCACACCCGCCCAGGCAAGGACTTTGAAGGCCGGCTCGCGAAAGAACGAACCGTACGCCCGTCTTGGCCAGCTTTTCCTGCATTGAAATTGGAGACTGGCTTTATGCATCCGTTCCTTGCGGGCGAGATATTGCTGCAAAAGTCTGTCGTAATCCGGAGCGATGTTGACAATCGTCAGCGCGGACGCACGCATCAAGGATTGAATGCTCGGATCGTCGAGTTCCGCCCGAAAGCCGGACCTTTCGATTTCGAGCACATTGTAGTGCACCAGCACGCTTTCGCCGGCGACCCTTTCGGCGATGGCTGTCTCGCGAATGTCCGGCCACATGGCCGCGTCGTCGGGAAGCAGCGATCGGATATCGCCGCCAAGGGTGCCATTCCTCAATTGTCCGATAAAAGACGATTTGCCGGCAGCCGAGGGTCCGGCCACGACAATAACCCGATCATGCACGCGGGCTTCTTCGCCGTTCCCCAAAACGACGTCCACCAAGAGCTTAACTCCGCATTCAATCCGTCACAAACTACCCGGCAAACAAACACAACTCGGTACAGCCGACAAGTATTTTGAGTGGATACCGCTACTGTTAGTGGCAGCTAAACTGGCTTTGCAACAAGCTTCATTTCGGAAAACGGATTGACGATGACGCGAGGATGCATCCTGACAAAAAAGGCGCGCCGTTTCGGGCGCGCCTTTCTGGTTGAACCTCGAAGCAAGGCTTAGTTCGGCAGCTTGTCGTCGACGCCCTTCACGTAGAAGTTCAGGCCGAGCAGCGTGCCGATATCGGCCTTTTCGCCTTCCTTCAGCCACTCGGTGCCGTCCTGCTTGGTGATCGGGCCGGTAAACGGCTCGAACTCGCCGGAGGTAATGGCAGCCTGGGTTTCCTCTGCCTTGGCTTTTACGTCGTCCGGCATGTTCTTGTAGGGCGCCATGACGACGTTGCCTTCGGCCATGCCATGCCACACATCAATCTGTTCCCACGTGCCATCGGCTACGGCCTTGACCCGCTCGATATAATAGGGAGCCCAATTGTCGACGACCGCGGTAAGCTGCGTCTCGGGTCCGAACTTGATCATGTCGGAAGCCTGGCCGAAGGCTTTGACACCACGTTCGGCAGCGACCTGCATCGGTGCGGTGGAATCGGTGTGCTGCGTGATGATGTCGGCGCCCTGGTCGATCAGGGCTTTGGCCGCGTCGGATTCCTTGCCGGGATTGAACCACTCATTGACCCAGACGACCTTGACGCTGAAATCGGGATTGACCGATTGCGCGCCCAGCATGAAGGAATTGATGCCGCGCACAACCTCGGGAATGGGTACGGAGGCAATGTAGCCGGCCACGCCCGCCTTGGAGATCGAGGCCGCGATCTGGCCCTGAATGTAGCGCCCCTGATAGAATTTCGAACCGTAGGTCGAGACGTTGGGATGATCGCGCTTGTAGCCAGTTGCGTGTTCGAACTTCACGTCGGGAAACTTGCCGGCGACGGCGTTGATCTGCTCCATGTATCCGAACGAGGTCGCGAAGACGATGTTGCAGCCCGAGCGTGCGAAACGCTCCATCGCGCGCTCGGCGTCCGGACCTTCCGGCACGCTCTCCAGATAAGCGGTTTCGACTTCGTCGCCCATGGCTTCCTCGACGGCGAGACGGCCCTGGTCGTGCTGGTAGGACCATCCGAAATCGCCAACCGGTCCGACATAGATGTAGCAGGCCTTGACCTTGGCTTCGGCGGTGCCCGCAAATGCGATTGCTGCCGCAGATGCGGCCATCGCGAATAACAGCTTCTTCATGCGTGTTCCCTTCTCTCACTAAGGAAGCCGGTGTGGTTGCCGGCCTCTGAACAAATGGTGTGGATATACCCGTCCTGGGGCGGTGTCAGCGATCCGGAACGAACGGCCGCCCCAGGGAGGCCGGAGTGTTGATCAGCGTCAATCGCCGGTTGGACGAGATTATAACAAGTACGAGGATCGTTGCCAGATAGGGCAAGGACGACAGAAACTGGGAGGGGATCGATTTGACGATTTCCGCCAGCCAGTAGAGCGGAGCCGGCAGAGATTCCAGATCGCGCAGATTGGTTGCCTGGATGTGCAATTGCACGATGGTGATCGCGCCGAAGAGATAGGCGCCGAGCAGCACGCGCAAGGGACGCCAGGATGCGAAGACGACCAGCGCCAGCGCGATCCATCCCCTGCCCGCGCTCATGTTCTCGATCCATTGCGACGTGTAGACCAGGGTCAGATGCGCCCCCGCCATGCCGCCGCAGGCACCACCGAACATGACCGCGAAATAACGGTACTTGTGCACCGATATCCCAAGCGCATGCGCCGAGGTGTGGTTGTCGCCGATGGAGCGCAGCGTCAGTCCGGTGCGCGTTCTGAACAGGAACCACATCACCGCGAAGACCAGCACTATCGACAGATAGAACAGCGGATCCTGCGCAAAGAGCAGCTTGCCGACAACCGGCAGGTCGGAGAGGATCGGAATATCCAGCGTCGGCAGTTTGACGCCCGGCTGGCCGACGAAGCTCTCGCCGATCATGCCCGAAAGGCCGATGCCGAGCAGGGTCAGCGACAAGCCGGTCGCGACCTGGTTGGTGGCTATGGTGATGACGAGAAACGCAAAGAGCTGGGAAAAGAGCGCGCCTGCAATGGTCGCCGCTATCAGCCCGAGCCAGGGATTGCCGGTAGACAGCGACACGGCGAAACCCGTCACCGCGCCCATGATCATGATGCCTTCGACGCCCAGATTGAGCACGCCCGACCGCTCGACCACCAGTTCGCCGATGGCTGCCAGCAGCAGCGGCGTGGCCGCCGTCGCGATGGTCAGAAGGATGTTTTCAAGCATTGCGCGCTTCTCCCGAAATCGCCGTTACGAAGCGAACGCGGTAGTGAATGAGCGTGTCGCAGGCGAGCACGAAGAACAGCAGCATGCCCTGGAAGACACGTACGACCTTGTCGGAAATGCCAAGCGATATTTGCGCCGCCTCGCCGCCCAGATAGGTCAATGCCAATAGCAGTCCCGCGACGATGGCGCCGAGCGGATTGAGGCGGCCAAGGAAAGCAACGATGATGGCGGTGAAGCCGTAGCCCGGTGAAATGACCTCGCGCAATTGCCCGATGGCGCCCGAGACTTCCGCGATGCCGGCAAGCCCTGCAAGCGCGCCGGACAACATGAAAGACAGGAAGATCATGCCCTTGGTGGAAAAGCCGGCAAAGCGTCCTGCCCGCGGGCTTGCGCCGAGCACGCGAACCTCGAAGCCTTTCAGCGTACGCGAAAGGAAGAACCACACCGCAATTGCGGCAATGAGCGCCAGCACGAAACCGTAATGCGCCGCACCCTGGCTGGGAAAGATTTCCGGCAGGGTCGCGGCATCGGGAAAGCGGATCGATCCGGGGAACGAATAACCTTGCGGATTGCGCCACGGTCCGCGCACCAGCCAGTCGAGGAAGAGCTGTGCAACATAGACCAGCATAAGGCTGGTCAGAATTTCGTTGGCGTTGAAGCGGGCCTTCAAATAGGCGGGAATGCCCGCATAAAGCGCGCCACCGGCCATGGCCAGCAACAGCATCAGCGGCAGGGTGAGGAAATTCTGGAAACCGGGCATCAGGATCGGGATCGCCGAACCGAGAATCGCGCCCGCGATGAACTGGCCCTCGGCACCGATGTTCCAGTTGTTGGAGCGGTAGCAAACACTCAAGCCCACTGCGATCATGATCAACGGGCCGGCCTTGACGGCAAGTTCGTGCACCGACCACAATTGTGTCAGCGGTTCGACGAAATACAGATACAGCCCCGTCAGCGGCGATTTGCCGATCGCGGCAAACAGGATGGCGCCGGCAATCAGCGTCAAAGCGAAGGCGATGAAGGGCGAAGCCAGCGCGAAGAAGGTCGAATGCTGCGATCGCTTTACCAGTTCGATCCGCATCAGGCGACCCCTCCATGATGGGCGGTATCCGGCATCTCGGGCATTTCGTGCCCCGGATTGGCGCCGCCCATCAGCAGGCCGATCTTCTCGTAGGTCGCCTCGCTTATCGGTACGCGTGCCGACATATAACCGTCATGCATGACGACGATTGAATCCGAAATTTCGAAAATCTCGTCGAGATCCTGCGAGATCACGAGCACGGCCGATCCCGAGCGCGCCAGATCGATCAGGGCCTGACGGATGCGCGCCGCAGCACCGGCGTCGACACCCCATGTGGGCTGGTTGACCACGATGACCGAAGGCTGCCGGTCGAGTTCGCGCCCCATGATGAATTTCTGCAGGTTCCCGCCTGAAAGCGAGCCCGCATCCGGATCGGCCCCGCTCTTGCGCACGTCCATCTCCTCGCTGACGCGCGCCGAAGCGTCACGAATGATGTCGGTGCGCACCAGACCGATTGGCCCAAGCCCCACGAACGCCGCACGGTCGGAAGAATGACGCGACAGGAGCAGATTGCCGGTCAGCGGCATTTCCGGCACCGCACCATGGCCGAGACGCTCCTCAGGCACGAAGGCTGCGCCCATGCGGCGGCGCTGGTTGATGCCGAGATTGGCGGCCGGTTGACCGCGGATGAGGATGGCGTTTGCGTCGCGCAAGGTCTCCTCGCCCGAGACGACGCGGAAGAACTCGCTCTGGCCGTTGCCGGCGACGCCCGCCACGCCGATCACCTCGCCGGCGCGAACATCGAGCGTTATCCCCGAAAGCGCAACCGCGAAGGGCGAGGATGCCGGCAGGTCGATCCCGTTCAGGGTCAGCAGCGCTTCCTTGCCGGACGTGTCGGCTGCTTCCTTGCGTATCTCGTCGACCGAGGAACCGACCATCAGGCTTGCCAGCGATGCCGCTGTTTCCTGGCGTGGATCACATTCGCCCACCACCTTGCCGTGGCGCAGGATGGTCGCGCGGTCGCAAAGACGTTTCACTTCTTCAAGCCGGTGGCTGATATAGAGGATCGACTTGCCCTCCGATTTCAGCCTTTCCAGCGTGACGAACAAATTGTCGGCCTCCTGCGGCGTCAGCACCGAGGTGGGTTCGTCGAGAATGATGAGGTCGGGATTCTGCAGCAGGCAGCGCACGATCTCGACGCGTTGACGTTCGCCGACCGAAAGATCGCCGATGATCGAATGCGGATTGAGCGGCAGGCCGTAATCCTCGGACAATTGCCGGGCTTTTTCAGCGATGTTGCCCTTTGCAAGGTCGGGTTCCAGCGACAGCAGGATATTGTCGGCGACGGACAGCGATTCGAACAGCGAGAAATGCTGGAACACCATGCCGATGCCGATGCGCCTTGCCTGCGAGGGACTGGTGATCGACACCTTCTCGCCACGCCAGACGATGTCGCCGCTGTCGGGCTGCAGCGATCCGTAGAGCATCTTGACCAGCGTCGACTTGCCGGCGCCGTTCTCGCCCAGCAATGCGTGGATTTCGCCCTCGCCGATGGCGAGGCTGACATGATCGTTGGCCGTCAGCGGACCGAAGGTCTTGACGATGTCGCGGACTTCGAGCATCGGCGTGGCCGATCCGCCACCAGTCTTGCCTGCCCCGTCTAAGCCCGTCTCTGCCATGTTACCCGAATGCTGCACCGGTATATCCCCAGCCGGCTCTCCTCGCATTTGAAAGGCACTCGAATGAAAAATCCAGCCTAAAAAAGCATCATGCCGCCAGATTGGGCTGATTATCTGGGGCTAACCGCCTGAAATGCGGATTCAGCCCCCTTCGCGCCCGCGCTTGCGGCGTCGCACGCCGATATTGATGAACTCGACACCTGCCGAGAACGCCATGGCAAAATAGATGTAGCCACGCGGAATGTGGAAGCCGAGGCCGTCGGCGACCAGCGAGACCCCGATCAGCACCAGGAAGGAAAGCGCGAGCATCTTGGTTGTCGGATGGCGGTGAACGAAGTCCGCAATGGTGCCGGAGGCGACATACATGACGGCGACCGCGACGATCACCGCCGCGATCATGACCTCGACATCTTCCGCCATGCCGATGGCCGTGACGATGCTGTCGATCGAAAACACCATGTCGATGACGATGATCTGGCCGATGATCCAGCCGAAGGAATGCCCGCGGGAACGTTGCGCGGCTTCTTCGTGGCTCTCGCCCTCGATTTCGCCGTGGATTTC
>JAGRLL010000324.1 GCA_020441855.1 Nitratireductor sp. | reverse complement strand
ACCGAGCCCTCGCGCACGATGCAACCCTCGACAACTTCCGAACGCGCGCCGATGAAGCAATTGTCCTCGATGATGGTCGGTCCGGCCTGCATCGGCTCCAGCACGCCGCCGATGCCCACGCCGCCCGAAAGATGCACGTTCTTGCCAATCTGCGCGCAGGAACCGACGGTCGNNGCCCAGGTGTCGACCATCGTGCCCTCGCCGACATAGGCGCCGAGATTGACGAAGGAAGGCATCAGCACCACACCGGGCGCGACATAGGCCGACCGGCGCACCACGCAGTTCGGCACGGCGCGAAAGCCGGCCGCCCGCCACTGGTTGTCGCCCCAGCCTTCGAACTTGGATGGAATCTTGTCCCACCACGTGGATTCGCCGGGTCCGGATTTGACCACGCCCATATCGTTGAGCCGGAAGGAGAGCAGGACCGCCTTCTTGAGCCATTGGTTGACGGTCCATTTGCCGTCCTCGCCGCGTTCGGCCACACGCGCCTTGCCGCTGTCGAGCAGGCCGAGCGCCTCGTCGACGGCGTTGCGTATCTCGCCCGTCGTCGTCAGGCCGACCTGGTCACGGTTCTCGAACGCTTTCTCGATGGTTTGTTCGAGTGCTGCATGGTTGGCCATTTCCTTAACTCCTGCCTGCGTAAATTCCTCGGTGCGCGGACGGAGGCATAGGCGAAGCACCCGGATCGGTCAATCTGGTGAATCGGCCAATGGATGCGCCGGGAAACATGAACGGGAACGCCGGCGGCGAGCGCTTTTCCAAAATCAGGGGACGAGGGACATGAACGATCATGAACGGGCGTGCTGGATACCGATGCCGCACTCGCCCGAAGACATCGAGAAAGCGCGGCGCATACCCGACACGCCGCAGACGCGCGCGCCCGCCTATCGCCTGGCCGTCGACGATCTGGATTTCCTGACACGCGACGAATTGCGGCCCGTACGGCTGCAGCTGGAATTGATGAAGCCGGAACTGATCCTGCAGGAGCGCGGGATCAGGTCGACTGTCGTCATGTTCGGCGGCGCCCGCATCCCCGAACCGGGAAAGGAAGCCTGGGCGGCGCGCAACGAGGAACAAAAGCGCAATCTTGAAAACCTGTCGGGTTATTATGAACAGGCGCGCAGTTTCGCCCGCATTGTCTCCGCCTATTCGGCGACCACCTACAGCCGGGAAATGGTGATTGTCACCGGCGGCGGACCGGGCGTCATGGAAGCGGGCAACCGCGGCGCGGCGGATGTCGACGCCCCCTCGATCGGTCTTAACGTCGTTCTGCCGCACGAACAGGTGCCCAACAATTTCGTGACGCCGGGCCTGTGCTTCAACTTCCACTATTTTGCCATCCGCAAGATGCATTTCCTCATGCGCGCCAAGGCGATCGCCTTCTTCCCCGGCGGTTTCGGCACCATGGACGAGCTCTTCGAATCGCTGACGCTTATCCAGACTGGACGCATGGAGGCCATGCCTCTTCTGCTTTTCGGCCGGCAATTCTGGGAAAAGGTGATCGATTTCAAGGAGCTTGCGCGTCAGGGCACCATTGCGCCGGGCGATCCGGATCTGTTCCATTGCGTCGATTCAGCCGAGGAAGGCTGGAATATCATCCGCAATCACTACCGCCTGGATTGAGCCCTCGGCCAATGAGGCGAATGTTGGATTGGTCACAATCGCGCCGGATTTGCGGGCCCGTCCTGCCCGCCCGCAATAAAGGATAAACTTTTATCTTTCGACGGGGTTCGAACTTAACCCTTGAAATGTATGATCTTTCACCGTGCAGCCCGGTTTCATGCGCACTCGGGTAACGCAATGTGTCGGATTGCACATAATGGCCGTTTTTCAGGTTCTAGATTCAGATCATGAAAAGCGGCCGACAAAAGTGCCGCGAAGAGCATCGACAGAGCCGTAACACGGCCACACAGGGAGCATGACAATGGCACAGGCCAATTTCAGGGCCTTTCATTTCGTTGCTGATTCGGTTCGCGTGGTCCGCGAACTGTCCCGCCATGGCTTCACCATCCGTGCGGTAAAGCGCGATTTCTCCGCCGCCCGCCACAATGCCCTTCTCGGTGAAAGCACCCGCAACAGCGCATTGCGCCCGACGCCGGAAGCCCGTGTGTTCCGCGTTGACGGCGGTTATGCGTCCGGTCAGGTTCTGGCCGGAAACGGCCATGCCGTGTGGGAGGGGGAGACGCTGGCGCGTCCAGGCTCCATCCGCCACTAATCTTTGGCGCCACTGATATCTGGCAACTGCCGAAAACCGAAAGCCCGGGTTTCCCGGGCTTTTTTGTTGCGCTTCAGCGCAGCAGGCTGGCCAGAAATTCGCCTATGTCGTCGGTCAGGTGGTCGACATGCGGGTCCTCGTGGCCGGCGATCTCCCAATATTCCGCCCTGTGCTCGCGGCCCGGCTTCGGCATGACCAGCACGGTCGTCATGCCGAGTTCCTTCGCCGTCGCCAGATTGCGCGGCATGTCCTCGAACATTACCGCCCGGTCGGGTTCGATGGCGTGCGCGGAAATGAACCTGTCATAGGGCAGACGCTGCGGCTTCGGTGCGAAATCGGAGGCCACGATGTCGAAGATCGAATGGAACGTCGCTTCCGGGATGCCGATCGCCGCGAGCGTCTTCCTGGCATGCGGGACGTCGCCATTGGTGAAGACATGTTTTCGGCCAGGTAGTGCGGCAATCGCTTCGCCCAGGCCAGGGTCGGGCTCGATCACGGAATAGTCGATGTCGTGCACGTCGGCCAGATAATGGTGCGGGTCGATGTGATATTGCGCCATAAGCCCGTTCAGCGTCGTGCCGTGATCGCGATAAAGTTCCTTCTGCAACATGCGCGCGGCGTCATGCGCCAGTCCTGTCAGCCGCGACACGTAGGCCGTCATCTTGATGTCGATCTGCCCGAACAGGTCGCAATGGCGCGGATAAAGCGTGTTGTCGAGGTCGAATACCCAGTCGGTGATTTCTGCCGCGTCGATGGCGGTCTTGCGGGGAGAGGATTCGCTCATTGCATTCCTATGGCAGAGGTTCATGACGAAGGAAATGCTTGCCGGCCGTGCCCCGGTCCGGGAAGCGTTCGGCAAGCGCCCGCCAAGCGACCGGTAAATTGGCGCTGGTCGCGAACCGTGATAATATCAGCCAATGCCGGGAACATGGGTTTTCAGCGATATGCCTTGCACAATCGGCCATGCCTTTGTCGTCCTGCAGGACCGCAAGCGTTTGCCGGCGCGTTTCTTCATGGCGCTTTCGGGGACGAGACCCGGCTTACTTTCGTGAAATCATTTGTCGCGGCCATCCGGTGTGGCTGCTTCGAGCTTTCAGTTGCTTCGCACCGAATGGGCCTGACGCCCAGCGATGCGTAACGATTCACGAAAGGGATTGTCATGGAATTGTGGATCCCCATCACCTTTGCCGCCGCCTTCCTGCAGAATTTGCGTTCGGCGCTTCAAAAGCACCTCAAGGGCGCCATGGGCACCACTGGCGCGACCTTCGTGCGCTTTGGTTTCGGCGTCCCCTTCGCGCTCGCATTCGTTGCTTTTCTGCATTACGGCGCGGGCTTCGCGCTGCCGACGCCCGATCGGGAATTTGCGATCTGGGTCGTAATCGGCGGGCTGGCGCAGATCGCAGCGACCGCGCTGCTCATTCATCTGCTGTCGTTTCGCAATTTCGTCGTCGGCACCGCCTATTCGC
>JAGRLL010000323.1 GCA_020441855.1 Nitratireductor sp. | reverse complement strand
ATGGCGTCAATATGACCAAGCTGGAGAGCTACCAGCTCGGCGGCAAGTTCTTCGCCACCCTGTTCTATGCCGACATCGAGGGCCACCCCGACGATCCGGCGGTCAAGCGCGCGCTGGAGGAACTCGAATTCTTTTCGCGCCACATGCGCATTCTTGGCGTCTATCCCGCGCACGAATTCCGCGAAAAGCTGAGCGAGGAAGTCGAGGAAGACTGACCTACCATGGCAGCTTTTTGCGTTCCCTGAAGAATCCGCCGCTAGGTCCGTCGTCGTCGAGCGTGGCAAGCCAGATCGCCGTGTCGGCACCCTGTTCGGGCGTGAGCGGAGCCGCGCTGCTGGTCATGCGGGTTCTTACCCAGCCCGGACACATGGCGTTGATCTTGATCTCGGGCGGCAATTGCCTCGACAGCGCCAGCGTCAGCGCATTGAGCGCGGCCTTTGCGACACCATAGGCATTCGGCCCTTCCAGCCCCTCATGAAACGAACCCCAGTCCGACGAAACGTTGACGATTCGGCCCCAGCCCCGTTCGCGCATGGCCGGCACGCAGGCCCGGATCAGATGATACGGGCCGTGCACCATCACCGCCATCGAGGCCTCGAAACCCGCCGGATCGTCCAGCATCGGCCCGTCGAACAGCACGCCGGCATTGTTGACCAGAATGTCGATGCCGCCGCTCGATTCCACCCGGGCTGCGAAGGTTTCGGGTTTGGTCAGGTCGAGTTCGAGGTGTTCCGCACCGATGGATCGGGCGGCCTGCCGACCTTCCTCCACATTCCGCGCGCCGACCAGCACGCGATGACCGAGTTCCCGAAGGCCGCCTGCAATGGCGAGCCCGATGCCGCGATTGGCGCCGGTGACAAGCGCGGTGCGTCCCGTGCTCACGGCGCTAGCCCTGCGCCCAGGCACTCACCAGCGTATAGGCAATCGCCTTGCGTGGCGGGCAGCGCACGCCTTCGGGGTGCTCGCCGGCGATCATCTGGCGCACTTCCTCGCGCGTGAACCAGCGGCAATCCTCCAGTTCGTCGTCGATGTGGATATCGTGCGAGATCGCCTCGCCGAAGGCGCCGATCATCAGCGAATGGGGGAACGGCCAGGGCTGGCTCGCATGATAGCGTACGCGGCCGATGCGAATGCCCGCCTCCTCGAAAGTCTCGCGCCGCACCGCGTCCTCGATCGTCTCTCCCGGTTCGACGAACCCTGCCAGCGTCGAATACCAGCCGGGCGGAAAATGCGGGCTGCGCCCGAGCAGGCAGCGGTCTCCGTCTATCGTGAGCATGATCACGACCGGATCGGTGCGCGGGAAGAGCGTGCTGCCGCAATGCGCGCAATCGCGCCGGTAGCCGCCGATGGCCGGCTTGCTCTCGTGACCGCACTTGCCGCAGAATCGGTTCATCATGTGCCAGTGCATGATGCTGCCGCCTTGTGCGATGGCCGCGAGATCGTTTTCGCCGGCCTGTTTGGAATAGAGCACGCTGCGGAAGTCGAGCACGTCATAGGCGTCGCCGAGTGAATCGGCCTCGACGTCGAGCCGCACCGCAAGCCTGGGCGCGCCATCGTCGTGGCCGAGCAGGATGGATTGCTCGATCTGGCCACCCAGCTTTTCGGCTTCTTCGACCGTGAACAGGATCTGCGCAGGCGCGTCCTGCGTTTCGCCCTTGCCGAAGACCGCCTTGCCCGGCACGAAGAGATAGCACCTGCACGCCGTGTTGGCGGTGGCTTCCGCCAGGCTCTCGGCGTCCCGCTTTTCCGAATCGCGAACGATCTTGTTGCCGGCGAAGCCGGTCAGCGAGCTTGGTTCGGGCAGGGGAAGGGAATCGAATTCGATGGCCACGGGAAATTGGTCCTTTTGAAGAAATGGCTTGTTTCAGCGTTCGAGCGCCGCCTTGATCCTGTCGGCGAATTGATGCGCGTCGCCGGTTTCGTATGGCACGCGCGCGCCGTAGCCCCAGACCGGGCCCGGCCAGTTGGCGTCGCCCTCGCTGCGCGCGACGATGTGGATGTGAAGCTGCCGCACCATGTTGCCGAGCGCGCCGGTATTGATCTTGGTGCAATTCGTGACCCGCTTGAGTGCCGCGGCGACAAGATCGGTTTCCTGATGAATGCGCCGAGCCGCGTCCGCGTCGAGCTCGTGCAGTTCGACCGCACCTGCAAACGCGGGCACCAGGATCAGCCAGGGCCAGCGCCGGTCATTCATCACCAACAGCGGCCCGCTTTCCAGCATCGTGACCGGCAGGGTGTCGCCGGCCAGTCTTTGGTCCAGTTCGAAACCGTTCATGGGTAGGGGCTCTAGCACGAAAACCCGGCCCTTCACTTGCATTTTTGCCGTCAAAGGCAGATATGTGCCCTCGGAAGGCTGGCGGCGGACGGACTCCTCGCCAACCGGGTCAGGTCCGGAAGGAAGCAGCCCCAACGAGTTTCGGTCCGGGTCGCCTTAAACCAGCCTTCCACCTTTCCTCCGTTTTGCCTGTTCATTCACCGTCCCAAGCTGTTCATCGCCGGGGCAAAGCCGCTATAGTTCGCGCATGACGGATTCCGAAAAGACCGGCGACCAGAAAGTGGGCTCGAAGCGCGACGAGGGTTATCGCGTCCTTGCGCGCAAGTACCGCCCGCAGAGCTTCGCCGACCTGATCGGACAGGAGGCGATGGTGACGACGCTCACCAATGCCTTCCATACCGGCCGCATCGCGCAGGCCTACATGCTGACCGGCGTGCGCGGCGTCGGCAAGACCTCGACAGCGCGCATTCTGGCGCGGGCGCTGAATTACAAATCGGGCGATGTCGACCGCCCCACCATCGACCTGTCGAAGGAGGGCGAGCACTGCCGGGCCATCATGGAAGGCCGCCATGTCGATGTCATCGAGATGGACGCGGCCTCCCATACCGGCATCGACAACATTCGCGATATCATCGAATCGGCGCAATACGCCCCGGCCATCGCCCGCTACAAGGTCTACATCATCGACGAGGTGCATCAGCTCTCCAACCATTCCTTCAACGCGTTGTTGAAGACGCTCGAGGAGCCGCCGGCGCATCTGAAATTCATCTTCGCCACCACCGAGATTCGCAAGGTGCCGGTCACGGTGTTGTCGCGCTGCCAGCGTTTCGACCTGCGCCGGGTCGATGCCGGCGTGCTTGCCGAACATTTGCGGGGGATCGTCGCCGCCGAGGGCATGGAGGCCGATGACGAGGCGCTGGCGCTGGTCGCGCGCGCGGCGGAAGGATCGGTGCGCGATGCGCTATCGATCCTGGATCAGGCGATCGCGCATGCCGCCGGCAAGGTCGACGCCGCAAGCCTGCGGGCCATGCTGGGTCTCGCCGACAAGGCGCGCATCATCGACCTGTTCGAGCATGTCATGAAGGGTGACGTCGCCGCCGCGCTCGGCGAACTCAAGGAACAATACGATCTTGGCGCCGATCCGTCCGTGGTGATGACGGATCTCGCCGATTTCGTCCATTACGTCACACGTCTGAAATATGTGCCGCAGGCCGCCGAGGATGCCTCGCTTACCGAGGCCGAGCGCAGCCGGGGTGCCGAATTCGCCCGCGACCTTTCCGTACGCGTGCTCGGCCGCGCCTGGCAGATATTGGTCAAGGGCATTGCCGAGATCGAGGCGAGCGAACGCCCGCTGCCGGCCGCCGACATGGTGCTGGTGCGGCTCACCCATGCCGCCAGCCTGCCCGCACCCGACGAGGTGATGCGCTCGCTCGAAGGCGGCGCGCAACCCGCCCGCCCGTCAGGGCCAGGAGCCGGGCCGGGCGGCGGTGGAAACGGCCATGGCGCATCGCATGCCAGCCCGGCTTCCGCTCATGCCGGTGAAATGCCTCGCGCGCCGGCGTCCTCGGGCGCGCCGACCGCGATGGTGGCCCGCCGCCCGCAGGCCGGGAGCGAAGCCAAACCCGAAATTCAGACGCAGCCCGCCGAAGCACCGGAATTGCTGACCCTCGCGACCTTCGAGGATCTGATCCTGCTGGCCGAGGACAAACGCGATATCCGCATGCGCACCTCGCTCAAGCGCCACGTTCGCCTGATCGATTTTGCCGACGGACGCATCCAGTTCGCCATCGCCGGCAATCCGCCGCCCAATTTCGTGCAGGATCTTTCCGCCAGATTGCAGCAATGGACCGGCAAACGCTGGATGTTGGCGACCAGCCGCGAGGGTGGCCGTCAGACGATCGAGGAAGCAGAACAGGCCGAGATGAACGAGCGTGCCGAACAGGCGCGCACCAACCCGGCGGTCGACGCCATCATGACACGCTTTCCCGGCGCGCGTATCGTCGACGTCAAGCTGCGCCAGCCCGAGGCCGTCACGGATATCGATGGAGAGGGCGAACCGGCAAGCGCGCCCGACGAAACCGGCCTTGACGACTTTTTCGATTGATCCCAACTGGCATTGGGAAGGGCGGTTCGCCCGCACATGAAGCAACCACCACCGCGAAGGAACGGCCATGAAAGACATTATGGGCCTGATGAAACAGGCCAGGGAAATGCAGGCGAAGATGCAGGAGATGCAGGAAGGGCTTGCGGAAGTCGAGGCCGAAGGCACTTCTGGCGGCGGCATGGTCACCGTGACGCTTTCCGGCAAGGGCGCGATGAAGGCGGTTTCGATCGATCCTTCGCTGGTGAAGGAGGGCGAGGGCGATATCCTGGAAGACCTCATCCTCGCTGCCCACAACCAGGCGAAGGAAAGGCTTGAGGACGTCATCGCCGAAAAAACGCGCGAACTGACCGCCGGCCTGCCGATTCCGCCCGGCATGAAACTGCCGTTTTAAGGCGGTCGGCCATCCGCCGTTCGAGGCTCATTCCTCCATGTCAGCGAAACCCATCGCCGGTCCCGAAATCGAACGCCTGATCCAGCTGCTGGCCCGCCTGCCGGGGCTTGGACCGCGCTCGGCTCGGCGCGCCGCGCTCCATCTCATCAAGAAGAAGGAGCAATTGCTGGTGCCGCTCGCCACCGCCGCGGCGGAAGCTGCCGACAAGGTGCGCGTGTGCTCGACCTGCGGCAATGTCGACACCGCGGATCCGTGCTCGGTGTGCACCGATCCGCGCCGCGATCCCGGCACCATCATCGTCGTCGAGGACGTTTCCGATCTTTGGGCGCTGGAGCGCGCGGGCGCGATGTCGGCGCGCTATCATGTGCTTGGCGGCACGCTGTCGCCGCTCGACGGTGTCGGCCCCGAGGATCTCAACATCGCCGCGCTGGTCGATCGTGTCGTGTCGGTCGCCAATTCCGAAAATGCGGTCAAGGAAGTCATCATCGCCGTCAACGCAACGGTCGAGGGCCAGACCACGGCGCATTACCTCGCCGACCAGTTGGCGGATACCGGCGTCAAGGTTAGCCGGCTTGCCCACGGCGTGCCGGTCGGCGGTGAACTCGATTATCTCGACGAGGGCACGCTTGCCGCAGCCCTGCAGCGGCGCAGCGATTTTTGATCAAGAGCCGGGGAGGGGCTTCAGCCCCGACCGGGAAACAAAAAAAGAGCCGGGGAGGGGCTTCAGCCCCGACCGGGAACCAAAAAAAGAGCCGGAGAGGGGCTTCAGCCCCGACCGGGAATATTAATCCATGAAACCCTTCCTGCTCCTGCAATTGCGACCGGAGGCCGAGGCTTCCGACAACGAGTACGAGGCCATACTGGGGCGTTCGGGCCTGCGCGGGGGCGATGTCCGCCGTGTCCGGCTGGAACGCGAGGAACTGCCTTCCGGCCTCGATCTTGACGATTATTCCGCCGTGATTGTCGGTGGCGGTCCCGGCTGCGTTTCCGATCCCGAGCACCTGAAGCCGCCGCTTGAAAAGCGCATGGAGCATGCGGTCCTGTCGCTGATGCCGGAGATCGTCGCCCGCGACTTCCCCTATCTCGGCTGTTGCTATGGCATCGGAATCCTTGGCCATCATCTGGGCGGCAGGGTTTCCAGGGAACGCTATTTCGAGCCCGTCTCCGTCGCGCGCGCCAGCGTCGGGCCAGACGGCCATGACGATCCCTTGTTGCGCGATCTGCCCGAAAGTTTCGATATCTTCGTCGGCCACAAGGAGGCATTGCAGGAATTGCCGCCCGGCTGCCGGCACCTCCTGTCCTCACCGGCCTGCCCGCATCAGATGATCCGCTTCGGCGAGAACGTCTACGCCACGCAATTCCATCCCGAGGCCGATGGATCGGTTTTCGAATTGAGGATCAACATCTACCGCCACAAGGGCTATTTCGAGCCGCACGAGGCCGACGAACTGATCGCCGCCGCCCACAAGGGCGATCCGGGACCTGCCTCGAAGATCCTGCGCAATTTCGTGGAACGCTACGGCTGACGTGCCGTTTGAGCGATCAAGCGGCCGAAGAGGTCGCCGACGCTGATGCGCCGCGCCCGCGCAGGCCCGCGCATCGCGCGGAATGGCTATGAGCGCTGCCAAAAGGTTTTGTAGGGGATGTAGCCCCGGGCGGCCGAAGAGGCCGCCGGCGCTGATGCGCCGCGCCCGCGCAGGCCCGCGCATCGCGCGGAATGGCAATGAGCGAAATTATGCCGCCAGCAGGCCCAGGCGCTCTTCCAGCGTGTCGCGGATCGGTGCGAGGTCGAAGCCCGCTGCCGCCGCGATCCGCGTCGTCTCGGCGAGGCCGAGGCGGCCCACCGATGCCTGCGCCCACAAAAGGGTGCAGCGCGTGCCGGAACGGCAATAGAAAAGAATCGGGCCCGGCAGTTCCTCGAGGGCGGCGGCGAAGGCTTCGACCGGTTCGTCTTCGTTGATGTCGAAATTCCTGACCGGCGCGTAGCGGAATGCCAGGCCGTGTTGCTCTGCCGCCCGCCGTGCCGCGTGATGGGGAAGCTGGTCATCCGCCTCGCCGTCCGGGCGGTTGTCGACGACCGAGCGGAAACCCATCGCCGCGATTTCTTCGAAATCGGCTTCGCGCAACTGCGGCGCGACGAACACGTTGGTTTCGAGCTGGATCGGTTTGGCCATGACGTTTCCGGTCTTTCTTCAGGCATCGCTTGGGGCAATCCGCCCCGCTTGCCATGAAGATAGGACGAGGGAAGCGATTTCGATGCGTCTGTGCGAACTGCCGATTCGCGTCGAAAGGAAAAAATCTTTCGCCGCGCGTTGCCTGATTGGCAAATCGTTCCGCTACGGCTGATTCTGCGTGTTTTTGCGCGCGAGACGCTGTCACCGGTTCCTTTCCGATCGCCGCCTGAGGGGGGGCTGAAGGATGGAAGATGGCTTCAAGTCAACATCAAATGGATAAAATAATATTTCGTCATATTAATGGCGAAAAGGACAGAAAATCGTCAATATTATTCACGTATAACGTGTATTATACAAAAATAATAAATAGAAGAAACAATAGTTTATTTAAGCGGCCATGGTTGTGGCGATTTTGCTCGCCATTTCTCTCCGCGTTGGCAGGAAAGCCTGCCGACCGAACAAAGGAGTAGGAACATGAAGAAGCTCGTTTTCGCACTCACCGTACTCGGCCTCGCGGCATCCCCGGCCCTTGTCACATCGCAGGCCATGGCGTCCACGATGGACTTCAAGTCGGTGGATGCCGACGGCGACGGTCAGGTCACCCTGGTCGAGGCGAAGGACGCCGGCATCGAGTGGACCGAAGAACAGTTCGCCGCCGCCGACACCGATGGCAGCGGCGGTCTCTCCGAGGAGGAGTTCAGCGCCGCCGCCGGCTAGGCCGTCGCTACCGATCGCGGGTGCCGGAATATCGGCATCCGCGACGGAAGCGACCCTTTCATTTCTTCTCCATTGGCCTAGATTGGAACGATTGACCCCGCGTTTCGAAAATCCTTGCCGATGGTTCCCTTTTCCGTACTCGACCTCGCTCCCGTTCCCGAAGGAGCAACACCCGCCGACGCTCTTTCCAACACACTCGACCTTGCGCGTCACGCGGAAGCCTGCGGCTACCAGCGATACTGGCTTGCCGAACACCACAACATGTCGGGTATCGCCAGCGCGGCGACCTCGGTGCTGATCGGTTACGTCGCCGGGGGCACCAGATCGATCCGGGTCGGTGCCGGCGGCGTCATGTTGCCGAACCACGCGCCGCTGGTCATTGCCGAACAATTCGGCACGCTCGCCACCCTCTATCCGGACCGCATCGATCTGGGTCTCGGCCGCGCGCCGGGAACCGACATGGCGACGGCCCGGGCGCTGCGCCGAAATCTCGAGGGTGCGGACCATTTTCCCGAGAATGTCGTGGAACTGATCCATTATTTCTCCGACGAGGCGATCGACGCCCACGTGCGCGCCGTACCCGGCGCCGGCACCCATGTTCCGGTCTGGATTCTGGGCTCCAGCCTGTACGGTGCGCAACTCGCCGCGCATCTGGGCTTGCCCTATGCCTTTGCCTCTCATTTTGCACCGGCGGCACTGGAAGAAGCGCTTCTTGTCTACCGCGAGACCTTTCGTCCCTCGCAGCATCTCGGGAAGCCGCGCTTCATGCTGGCCGTCAACGTCTTTGCCGCCGAGGACGACGATACGGCCCATTATCTTCGAACCTCCATGCAGCAGGCCTTCATCAATCTGAGATCGGGCAGGCCCGGCCTGCTGCCGCGTCCGGACGCCGATTTCGCGAAGAACACCGATCCGGGCCTCGTCGCTCAGGTCGATCACGCTCTTTCGGTGACCGCGGTCGGCTCGCCGCAGACCGTAAAGGCGAAACTCGCCGAGTTCATCGCGCGCTACCAGCCCGACGAACTGATCCTCACTGGCCAGATCCACGATCACGAGGCGAGGAAACGCTCTTTCGGGATTGCGGCAAAGGTGCTGGGGGAATTGGCCTAGCCGCCCGGCCGCGCCGGGAACGGACTGCTTGCCGCAGAGCTCGGTTCCCGGCTTAATGTTTCAAAATGCGCGGCAGGAGGAGTCGCTTGTCCCAGTCGGCTGATGGTGTTGCGGGTAGCCCGGCGCTACCCCCGGTCTGGCTGCTCGTGGCGCTGCAGGCGGCAGTTTCGGCGGCAAGCCTTGTCGTCGAGATCGTTGCCGGGCGCATGCTGGCGCCCTATCTCGGCATGTCGCTTTATACCTGGACTGCCGTCATCGCGGTGGTGCTCGCCGGCTTTTCCGCCGGCCATTGGGCTGGTGGACGCATTGCCGAACGTCCCGCCGGTTCCGCCCTGCTGGTTACCGGCTGGAGCATGGCGGCTGCGGCACTGACGGTCGCCGGCGCGACCTTCCTGTTGCGCTGGAGCGCGGGTCCGGTTCTCACCGTCCTGCCGCAGCCCGTTGCCGCAATCATCGTCATCGCGACGATCGTGTTCTTCCTGCCATCCTTCTTTGCCGGCATTCCCTCGCCGGTGCTGGCCCGCATTTCAGTCGATTCCAGGCCCGATCAACCCGGCCGCGCGCTCGGCGCGATGTTCGCGGCCGGCGCCATCGGCGCGATCGCCGGCACCCTGCTTGCCGGCTTCGTCTTCATTTCCTGGCTTGGATCGGTTGCAACGCTCGGCGTGGTCGCCGTCGCCTATGTCGCGGTCGCCGCCATCCTGCTCCTCTTGTCGCGCCGGCGCGGACCGGGCGATCTGGGTGCGCCCGGCATCGTTGCGCTCGCCGCGATTGCGCTCACCGGCGTCGGCCTCGCCGCGCAAAGCCCCTGCACGCGCGAAAGCCGCTATTTCTGCATCCGGGTGGTCGATGTCTCTTCCGATCCCGGGAGCCCGGTCCGGCTCATGGTGCTGGATCATCTCGTACACGGTATTTCGGCGCGCGATCAGCCGCAGGTGATGTTCACCGCCCATGCCTCGATGATCGAGAGCCTCGCCCGCTTGCGCATGGGCGAGCGCAGGTTCAGTGCCTATTTCATCGGCGGCGGCACCTTTTCCATCCCCCGCGCCTGGGCAGGGAACGAGGCGATCGATGTGACCGTGGCCGAGATCGATCCGGTCGTGACCGAGATCGCCGCCAGTGATTTCTGGTTCGATCCCGCTTCGGCAAGGGTGTTCGACGACGACGCGAGACGGGTGCTGGCGGTCTGGTCGGACCGTTACGACGTTATCATCGGCGACGCCTTCACCGACATCACGGTGCCGGCGCATCTCGTCACGCGAGAGTTTTTCTCGCTCGTCGCCGAACGGCTCAATCCGGGCGGCGTCTACCTGATGAATGTCGTCGACCACGCCGGACGCCTGCATGCGCTGGCATCCATCGTGCGCACGCTGCAAGACGTCTTTCCCGTCGTCGAGGTGTGGGCCGAGCGGGCGGAACCCGATCCGGGCGGCCAGCTTGTCTTCATCGTGCTGGCAGGCGAAGCCCCCACCGATACCGGGACGATTGAAGGGCTGGCACCCGATCCGCATACCTCGACAAGGCTGCCGCAAGCCATCCTGGATCGCATGTTGAAGGAGCGTGCCGCCGTGATGCTGACCGACGATTATGCGCCGATCGACAGGCTGATGGGCAGTTTGAAATAGGTTTGCAGGCTACAGACTTGCGGGCGAAAGTCTTGCAGGTAGAAGACCGGGGAGCCTCTTCTATTCCACCGCTTTCAGCCTCGGCCGGTCGGCGCTCTTCTTCTCGTCCTCGAAATCCATCTCCGAGATGCGCGTGCCGCGCCGCGTGATCTTGTCGGTCGAGATCAGGATCTGTTCGACATCCTTCTGCGTCTGCGTGAAATGGCCAGACAGCTTGCGTACGCGGTCGTCGAGGCGGGTGAGGTCTTCCATCAGCGCCACGACCTCGCGCTGGATCAGGTGCGCCTGTTCGCGCATCTGGGAGTCGCGCAGCACGGATTTCACCACCTGGATTGACAGCATCAGCAGCGAGGGCGAGACGATGACGATGCCAGCGCGGTGAGCGCGCTGCACCAGCCCTTCGAAATTCTCGTGGATCTCGGCGAAGATCGATTCCGACGGCACGAACATGAAGGCCGTTTCCTGCGTCTCGCCCTTGAGGAAATATTTCTCCGAGATCGCCTTGATGTGGATTTCCACATCGCGGCGGAATTGCTGGCCTGCGGCCTTGACCGTTTCCGGTGACCCGGCATCGCGGATGGCGTGAAAAGCCTCCAGCGGGAACTTGGCGTCGACCACCAGCGCCGGCGCGTCGTTCGGCATGTAGATCAGGCAGTCGGGCCGCGCGCCGTTCGTCAGCGTCGCCTGGAAGGCGTAGGCGCCCTGCGGCAGGCCGTCCTGCACGATCGCTTGCATCCGCGCCTCGCCGAAGGCGCCTCGCGTCTGCTTGTTGGCGAGGATCGCCTGCAATTCGACCACCTGGCTCGCCAGGCCCTGAATGTTGGTCTGCGCCGTGTCGATGACGGCGAGGCGCTCCTGCAATTGGGCGAGGCTTTCCTGTGTCGATTTGGTCGTCTCGGTGATCGACTGGCCGAGCCGCCCGCTCATATTGTGCAGCCGTTCGTCGACGAGGCGCATCATGTCGCCCTGTCGCGAGGTGAAGATTTCGCTCATCGTCTGCATGCGCCCGGCAAGCGCGTTCTGCGTGGCGATCAGCTCCGCCATGCGCGTCTCCGCCTCGTGCGCGCGCTCGGCCGCGACCGCGGCCTCTGCCGCCCGGCGCTGGCCCGCGCGCCACGAAAGAAAGAGCCAAAGCACAAGAACGGCGACGATAAAGGCGCCGAACGCGGCCAGTATCTCGCCCGCACTGATGGCGCGGCCGCCAAGCGTGAGCACGGTTTGCGACAGGAGGTGCGAAAGGGCCAAGGCGAGGTCATTGGGCTGCATCCGCGCATCCTATCCGATTCCGTCAAAAGAACAAAACATGAATAATATGCAGCTTCCAGACGGCTCCGGGCTCCGGAATGCTTGACCGCCGGCGGCCTGTTCCATATCTGAGAGCCAACTGGGGAAAAGAATGACCATCAAGCCGATCATAACCCTGCCCGATCCCGTTCTGCGCCAGGTGTCGAAGCCTGTCGAGCGCGTCGACGACGACCTGCGCCGCCTGCTCGACGACATGCTGGAGACGATGTACGACGCGCCGGGCATCGGCCTTGCCGGCATCCAGATCGGCGTGCCGCTGCGTATCGTGACCATCGACGTCTCGCCGCACGAGAAAGACGACGGGGAGGATGGCGCGGAAGCAAAGGAGCCGAAGCGCGAACCGCTCTTCCTGATCAATCCGAAGATCGTCAGTCTGGGCGACGAGCCTTCCATCTATGAGGAGGGCTGTCTTTCGATCCCCGATTATTACGCCGAGGTCGAGCGCCCCGCTTCGGTGACGGTCAGCTATCTCGACCGCGACGGCCACGAGCAATTGCTTCAGGCCGACGGCATCCTGTCGACCTGCCTGCAACACGAGATCGACCATCTCGACGGAAAACTGTTCATCGACCTGTTGTCGCGGCTCAAACGCGACATGGTGATCAAGAAGTTCACCAAGCTCGCCAAGCAGAGCGGAAAGCCAACCGGCGACACCAGGCGCATGGTAGGGTAACCGGACCGCGCGATGCCGCTCAAAATCGTCTTCATGGGAACGCCGGACTTTTCGGTGCCGGCGCTCGTCGCACTGCTCGGCCAGGGCCACGACATCGTGGCAGCCTATTGCCAGCCGCCGCGCCCGGCTGGCCGCGGCATGGAATTGCGTAAATCGCCCGTGCACGAAAAGGCCGAGAGTTTCGGCATACCGGTTTTCACGCCGCAATCGCTGAAAGGCGAGACGGAGCAGCAAGCCTTTGCCGGCCACGATACCGACCTTGCCGTGGTCGTCGCCTACGGTCTGCTCCTGCCGAAAGCCATTCTCGATGCGCCCCGGCTCGGCTGTTACAACATCCACGCCTCGTTGCTGCCGCGCTGGCGCGGTGCCGCACCCATCCAAAGGGCGATCATGGCCGGCGACGCCGAGACGGGCGTCACCATCATGAAGATGGATGAGGGTCTGGACACCGGCCCGATGGCGCTGGCCGAGCGGCTGGCCATTGCTCCCGACATGATTGCCGGCGAATTGCATGACGGACTTTCGCAACTGGGCGGCGATCTCATCGTACGCGCCGTCTCGGCGCTGGAGCGCGACACGCTCGGGCTGACGCCGCAGCCGGACGAGGGGGTGACCTACGCCGCAAAGATAGAGAAGTCCGAAAGCCGCATCGACTGGTCTCGCCCGGCAAGGGAAGTCCACAACCACATTCGCGGCCTGTCGCCCTTTCCCGGCGCATGGTGCGAGATCGGCAAGGAACGGGTCAAGGCGCTGCGCTCGACGCTCGGCGAGGGTTCGGGTCGCCCCGGTACGGTGCTCGACAACCGCCTGACCATTGCTTGCGGCGATGGCGCCGTCCGCCTCACAAGGCTTCAGCGTGCCGGCAAGAAGCCGGCCGAGGCCGAGGAATTCCTGCGCGGCGTGCGGCTCGAAAAGGGCGTGGTGCTTTCCTGATGCCCCGCTACCGCGTGACCATCGAATATGACGGCGCTGCCTTTGCCGGCTGGCAGCGCCAGGAAAGCCTGATGACGGTGCAGCAGGCGCTGGAAGAGGCGGCCGAGCAGTTCAGCCGCGAGGAAATTCGCTTCTTTGCCGCCGGGCGCACCGATGCCGGCGTGCATGCAAGCGGACAGGTCGCCCATTTCGACCTCGAGAAGGAATGGGACCCCGATAAAGTGCGTGAGGCGATGAACGGCATCCTGAAGGTGAACGACCATGCCGTCGCGATCCTCGAATGCGCCATCGTCGCGCCGGATTTCGACGCCCGGTTTTCGGCGAAAAAGCGCCACTACCGCTACCGCATCGTCAGCCGCCGCGCGCCGCTTGCGCTCGACCGCGGCCGCGCCTGGTATGTCTTCAAGCCACTCGATGTCGGCGCCATGCACGAGGCCGCGCAGCGCCTCGTCGGCCATCACGATTTCACGACGTTTCG
>JAGRLL010000034.1:12897-13318 GCA_020441855.1 Nitratireductor sp. | reverse complement strand
ACCGTCATGGCAAGTTCGATTTCGGTATCGGCGCCGGTGCGCATCAGCATGGTGGTATAACGATAGCCGTCCTTGCCGAAGCGCTGGCCGTCATATTCGAGATCGAAACCGCCGACAGAGCCGATGATGCTCTCGCCTTCATGCTGAAGCTGCACCAGGGTCAGGATCTCCTTCATGAGTGCGCGACCTGCCTCCTTGCGTTCGGTGTAGACTTTGCCGACCACCGTCATGGTGAATGCCTCCCCGGCGGTCGGAACCAAAATCTCGATATCCTGGCCGATTTCAGTAATCCGCCGCGTGCAGAGCTCGATATCGCGCTCGGCGTCGCGAAGCTGCCGGCGAACGGAGTGCTGATCGTCGATATGAGCGGCGCGCAGCCGCTCCAGCCGGGCGATGTCGGCTTCAAGCCCAGCCTTCTGCA
>JAGRLL010000034.1:4966-12764 GCA_020441855.1 Nitratireductor sp. | reverse complement strand
GCCACATGGTGGCGTCGAGCGAACCTTCGGTAGCGTAAGCGAAGATATCGACCTCGTCGTGCTGGTTGCCCTGACGGACGATGCGACCCTCGCGTTGCTCGATCTGCGACGGGAGCCAGGGCACGTCGAGATGGTGGAGCGCCTTGAGCCTCAGTTGCGCATTGACGCCGGTGCCCATCGTCTCGGAACTGCCGATCAGGAAGCGGACCTTGCCGGCGCGCACGTCGCCGAACAGACGCTGCTTGGCCTCCGACTTTTTATAGTCCTGCATGAAAGCAATCTCGCCGGCTGGCACGCCCATGCGGATGAGTTCGTCACGGATCCAGCGATAGGCGGAAAAACCCCTGCTCTTCTCGACGCTGATCGTGCCGAGATCGCTGAAGATCATCTGCGCGGCGCCCGGCAGTTCGAAAGGCTTGCCGCCATGGCGAACATAGGCGTTGCCGGCCGTCGCCCTCCAAATATCGAATGCGTTCGAGATGAGGGCATTGAGCTTGTTGTCCGCCTCATTGTCATTGTCGGCGTCGACCAGACGCAGGTCGATCGCAGCATGGCGACCATCAGTGATCACCGAGAGCAGGATGTCATCGCCGGGTTCAGGAGGCCGGTCACGCTTCTCGATTTCCGCGATACGCGCGGCCAGGACCATCTGGTAGTGTTTGAAAGCCTGCGTCGGCTTAGATGTGATGATCTGGCGCTTGCCCGTGGAGATCGCCGGCACCTTCACGAATTGGCGCAGATCCTCCGGCATCACCACGTCGGCGAAAGAGCGGAACATGGCGATCAGCTCGGGGACGTTGACGAAGCTGGCAAAGCGCGAAACCGGCTTGTATTTGCCGGATGGCTGAAGCTCCAATTCCGTGGTCGTATCGCCAAAGGTGCTCGCCCAGGCATCGAACTCGTGCAGTCCGCGTTCCATCAGCGCAGCGTGATCCATCAGCCGCTGGACAGAGAACATCTCTCCAAGGGTGTTGGTAATCGCGGTTCCGGAGGCAAGGACGAGCGCCCGACCCGGGTTCCTGGTTTCGATGAAGCGGGACTTCACATAAAGGTCCCATGCGCGCTGCGAGCCGTTCGGATCGACCCCCTTGAGCGTCGACATATTGGTGGCGAAGGAGAGCTTGCGGAATTCCTGCGCCTCATCGACGATGATCTGGTCCACGCCGATCTCGGCAATGGTGAGAAGATCGTCCTTGCGGGTGGAGAGTGCTTCGAGCCGCTCCTGCAGGCCCTCCTTCAGGCGCTCGAGGCGTTTGCGCGAGACACGGTCATCACCTTCGACCTTGGTCAGGAGCGTTTCGTAGAGCTCCAGCTCGTCATGGATCATCTGCTGTTCGAAGGCAGACGGGACGCCGATGAACTTGAAGGCGGAATGCGTGATGATGATCGCGTCCCAGGTCGCGGTTGCCGCCCGCGACAAGAAGCGCGCACGCTTGTCCTTGGTGAAGTTGGTTTCGTCGGCGACCAGGATCCTCGCGGTCGGATAGAGCGCCAGGAACTCGCGCGCCACCTGCGCCAGGCAGTGGCCGGGCACGGTGAGCATAGCCTTGGCGATCAGGCCGAGACGGCGCTGCTCCATGATGGCGGCCGCCATCGTCATGGTCTTACCGGCACCGACGGCGTGGGCGAGATAGGTCGAACCGGCCGACACGATGCGCCAGATTCCACGCATCTGATGCCCATAAAGAGAAAAGGCGCCCGAGGCGCCTGGAAGCTTCAGATGGGAACCGTCGAACGCTCGTGGCGCGATATTGTTGAAGCGGTCATTGTAAACACGGGCCAACCGGTCGGTGCGGTCGGGATCGGACCAGATCCAGCGCTGGAAGGCCTCCTTGATCTTGTGGAGCTTCTCCTTGGCTGCCTCGGTATCAACGACGTTGAGCACGCGCCGTTCGCTGTCGCCGTCCTTGATCGTGTCGAAGATCTGCGGCACGCGACTGTTAAGCGCATCAGTCAGCAGCTCACCTGCATGCCGGCGGCCGGTCCCCCATTCCGATGTGCCGACGGCGAGATAACCAAGCTGGCGCGCATCGACAGTCCAGGAAGCCAGTTCCGGCATATGATGGATCTTGATGTCGACGTTCATTGTCTCCTTGACGAAGGCCACTACATCGAGGGCGGGGATCCACGGCGCGCCGAGACGCGCGGTGATGTCGGACGGGCGAAGATCGACCGGCTGCACGCCCTGCAGGGCCGTGACGTTGCGCTCGTAGACTGGATCGAGAAGGGCAGCGGCTTCCGCGACCTTCAGCTTGTCGCGGACATGGCCTGACAGATAGGCATCAGCCATCTGCCACGAGCCGTCGGCGGGGTCCTGGAAGATCGCGCTGCCAAGCTCGGAGACAACGTCCTGCGGATCACAGTGCAGCAGCTCGGCGATATGATCGACATCGACCCGGCCCCGTTCATTGAGAACGACGGCGAGCGCGTCGGCCGCGCTGGAAATCACCGGCGGCGCCGGCGGAGAGATAACGCGCTCCGTGAAGATCGGTCCGGGTCTGGCCGTGTCGTTTTCGAGATCGTAGTCCTCGATCGAGGCGACCAGCCAGCAATCGGGGTCGTCGAGAAAGGGCTGGAGATTGGGACGCCGATGGCTTTCGCGCGTCTCGCCGGTCTCCACGTCCTCGCTGATCGAGACGGTGGTGTGGTTGATCGGTCCGAAGTCACGAACGAAACTCGACCAGGCAATGCGCAGCCTGAACTGAATACCTTGACAGGGCTGGTCCAGTTCCTGGGCTTTCAGCACCTCGCGCACCGCATCGCGGACCGGGATAAGCTTGCGGATGATGCGGACGTGCTTTTCGGGAATGCCGTCGCCGCCCCGGCCCTTGCGCGCCTTGATCGCAACCGGCTCGCCGTCGATGATTTGCATCAGGCCGCGTGCGTTGTCGAAGAAGAAGCTCCCTTCACGCACATGCCGGCCATTGGGCAGATCGACGCCGGTCTGATTGCCCGCTCCATCCAGATCAGGATCGATTTCCGAGGGTTCGCCGTCATAGCGGTCTTCCGGAAGGAGATTGACGGCGACCGACAAGGCCGCATGAAGATTCTCGCCGTCGCGGGGCACGCATGTGTAGGTCTCGCCGAAGGGACCAGAGGTCAGCGCATGCGTGCCGAGCACAAAATCCGGGTGGCGCGCCAACCAGCGGTTGACACGGATCGCGCCCTCATCGGCTGTGGCCGGCCGGACCTCCTCGGTGTCAAGCCAGGACTGGTCGCCTTCCGGCTCGCCCGACTTGCGCTTGCGGAAAAACAGGATGTCGACAACGACATCCGTCCCGGCGTCCGCGCGGAAACTTCCCTCGGGCAGCCGGACCGCAGCGATCAGGTCCGACGACTTCGCGATATGCTTACGCGCGCTGCGGTCGGCCTTGTCCATCGTGCCCGAGCTGGTGACGAAGGCCGCGAAGCCGCCCGGCTTCAACAGGTCGATCGACCGCGCGATGAAGTAGTCGTGCAGGCGCAAGGACAGCGATCGATAGGCCCGGTCGGAACGGACCGTTCGGTCGGAAAAGGGCGGATTTCCGATGGCGAGGTCGAAGCTCGATGGCAATTCCGTGCGGGCGAAATCGGCGGTGACGATGCGCGCCTGCGGCTGCAACAGCCGGGCGATGCGCGCCGTGACCGGATCGAGCTCGATGCCGGTGACATGGGAGACGTCGCGCAGGCCTTCCGGCATGAGCGCTGCAAACAGCCCCGTGCCAATGCCTGGCTCCAGTACACGCCCGCCGCGCCATCCCATGCGCTTGAGACCCGACCAGATCGCCCGGACGATGAACTCCGGCGTGAAATGGGCGTACTGGGTGCAGCGTGCGAGGGAAGCATAATCGCTCTCGCCGACGGCATCCTCCAGATCGATGCCAATTTCATCCCAGCCCTTGCGGAAATCGATCTCGCCAGGCCGGCGAAAGACGCCATTGGCAAGATCGGACGCACCGAAACCGGTGAAACGGATCAGTTGCGCTTGTTCTTCAGCGGTCGCCGGGCGCTCATCCGCGTCGATTTTCGCCGCGAGCCGGATCGCAGCAACGTTGTCGCGGGCGCGCTCCTTCCAGCCCTGCGCGAGACCTCGGTCGTCGGTGAGATAGAAGTTCGAACCACGTTCCCGGACGGGCTTGGAGGGTGCGCGGGCGGCAGCTGCGATCGGCATCGCCGGCGCCGGGGACGATGGGTCGGGATCGTCGTCGGGTTCAAAGTTGCCGGCAAAGGCCATCACGCCAAGACCGAGACCGGACGAAAGGGCTGTATTGCCGAAAAGATCGATGGTGAAAGGGTCGTCGTGCGACATGTTGTTTCTCCTAGCTGAAGGCGCACTTCGCCGCTCCGCTGGTGTCCTCCAGCAGGCTCGACATGTGCGGATGTTCGGGATTGGGGTGCGAGCGGCCGCCAGACGGCGCCCATCGCGGAAATGCTAGTCCTGCTGGACTGCGAGGAGCTGCATCGAGTTCGGCTGCAAGACGATCTTCAGATGCGTGCAGCCGGGCCTGGCCGCGATCAGCTTCACGAGCATGAAGCCATCGAGAAACTCGATTCCGTCATCCCCGCCGAAATGCTGACGCTTGTAGTGCCAGTAATCGGGGTTGGTCTTCGGGTTGCACTCTTCGGCATAGACGACGAACGGACGCTGCCCTTCCGCGAGCTTGCCGTTGGAGAGGATGTAGACGCCCTCGTCGCCGACCAGCCAGACACCGGGCTTTTCATCACGGCCGGGATAAAGCCCATAATGAGGATTGCGGAAGCCGCCGTTGACGTAGGCGTCGAGCCGCCCGCGCATCATCACGACGCGGACATCCGTCACGGAAAAGGTGAACATCGCCTCCTCCCCTCATGCCGCGATTGCGTCGGGGAGGTAGCGCAGATGCACCGGCAGCTTGGCTGCGATCTCCGCATCCGTGAGGTCGTCGAGCAGCTTGACCTCGCGGCTTCGGTCGCGACCGAAGAACAGGACCGTTCGCCGCCCGCGCTGCGCCTGCGGAAAGCGCCAATCGGCATAGCCGCGGTATTCGTCGTGGCTTGAACTCCAGATATGCTCGATCCGCTCTTCGCGGGTCATTGCACGGACTGGACGGCTTTCCCGCTCGACAATGGCGGCGCGCATGTGTGCGGGCGAACCCTTGTCGGCAAGGTCGCAATAGGCGTGGAAGAACCGCATCCGGTCGTCGATCTTCAGGGTGAAGAAGACGCTGGTGATGCAGCCCGTCAGGAATTCGCGCATGGCGAACATCTCGCCGTTCATGAAGAGCGGCGGCAGGATGTTGAACATGTAATCATGCTCGATCTCGGTAAGCTCGAACCACTCCCCGCGATAGAGGCCGGCATCGGCATCCTCGAAACGATTGGGGCGCTGCGTGTGGCGATCGAACATGCGGAACATCTGCCGGCGGTCGGCAATACCCTGGTAGACTTTGCGGATAGGAGAAGAGGGGTTCATTGGCGGGCTCCTTCAGCCTCGTCGGACTGGAGCGCGACGCATCCTCGGGGATCACCATCATCTTCAGCCCTTCCTGACCCCTCCCCAGCGGCCGCCTCTCCGTCCGGCCGGGTCAAGTGCCGGCGGAGCCGGGCGAAGCTTCACACTTGACGCGGCTGGCGGGTATGCGGCAGCCGGGTTTCATTCGTTTTATTTCCTTCTTCTTCCTCCCCAATTCGGCCGCATGCCCGGGCTGATCCGCCGATGAGCCGCGCACTCGTCTTCGCCCCAATCCTCGTCGCTACCGGCGAGATCATCTTGGAGATCTACACGCCAGAGCTAAGTCGGCCGATGTGGAAGCTGCGAAGCTGGAGGCCGCGTCAAGACTTGGCGCGCCATTGCGGATCGAGATGACGACGGCGAAGGTCGGGCCAGCGATCCTCGATCGCGCATCATGAGCGCTGGAGGTGCCGGTCTGCCCGATCAGGCGATTGCCCCCTCCTTCAGCATCGCATTCCAGTCCTCCGCACGCGGCTTCAGACGTTCGAAGTCGCAGGAGAGTTCACCGGCAAGCTCACGCAACCGCGCCACGAACGCTTCGCCCTGCGTGTTCGCATCGGTCGCGGCGACGAAGCGGACATCGGGCCGTTCCCCCAACATGCGAATGGCGCCGTCGGTGGCCGGCGACCAGCCGCCGCCAGTGCTGACATAAAGCGTATCGCGCCGGGCCTTCTCGATCGCGCCAAGGCTCATGGCATCGATGGCGGCTTCGGTTACGCAGATGCGAGCGGCGCCCTTGAACCCGAAGCGGAACAAGACCTTGCTGCCGCCGGTTGCAAAGCCGCGCCATTCGGGACCACGTTCCTCCCAACCGGTGACCACGCCATCGGCACCCTGATGAGCGGCCCACATGCTCCCACGCGGCCCTTCCCGCAGAAGGTCCTGGGCGATGGCTGCCCGGAGGACCTGTTCGGGAATGTGCCGGTCGTCGCGCAGATATCGCCAGGTTGCCGACCCGCGCCAGGGCTTGCGCCGGGCACCCCAACGATCCGGTATGGATTGGTCAGGTTCCGCCTCGCGCGACTGTCGTTTCCATTCTGGCTCGCGGGGCTCGAAGCCGACCAGGGACGCGACTTGCACAAACGCTTCCAGAAAATCGCCGCCGTCCAGATGCTGAACGAGCGAATAGACATCACCCTTGGCGTCGGAGAGCGGATCAAACCAGCCCTTGCCATCGTGGATAACGATGATGATGTCATCGCCACGGCGATACTTCACCGCCTTGCGCGTGCTTTCCTTCAAGTCGATCGCGAACCCTCCGGTCTCCAGCACGGCCGCACAACCCACCCTGCCTCGCAGCTCTTCGATATCCGCTTTTTCCATTCTTTTCTCCCAGCGGCCTTTCGGCCGACCTTTCATTCAGTTTATCTTCTCCGCACACTTCGCGGAACACCTTAGCGACCGGCGCGAAGAGCAAAGGGGGCAAGGGCGCGGCTCCTGCCGCGGCGCAGCTTCCCTTGCGGCCTGCCGCTCGCAAGCGGCACGCCGGGCAAGAGACGGTTCAATGAACCGGCTGGCCACCCGTGTAGGGGTCGTAAAAGTAGAGGGCGTTGACCTCGTCGTCATCGAGGTCGTCGGCAGGAAGAACGCCGTATGCGTCTTCATCGACCTTGAAGAGGATGACCGGCGTCATCAGGGTGCGCGCGAGGTTCCAGGCGTGGTTCTGAGCGAGGCTGAGTTCTTGCGACATGGTGTGACTCCCGTAGCTGCGGGGACCATTCCCCGCTCGACAGGCGCCCGTCGGTTCCGGCCTGGACCGCGATCACCGCGTTGGCGAAGCCATAAGCGGCGGCACGCTTGCGTAGTCCGACCCCTTGATGAGGTGGAACGGCCCGCTCCGACAGCATCAAAGTGCTAAAGTGTGGTCGTTGCTGCAAACGCCACAAGGAGGGCCGTTCCGTGAAAGATGTTACCACTGTTGGACTGGACTTGGCGAAGCACGTTTTCCAAGCTTTTGGCGCGGACGTCGACGGGACGCCGCTGTTCAACCGAAAGCTACGCCGTGCTGAAGTGCTGCGCTTCTTCGAAAGACTGCCACCGTGCCTGGTGGGTATGGAAGCATGTGCGAGTGCGCACCACTGGGCGCGGGAGATCTCGGCCTTCGGGCACGACGTCAGATTGCTGCCGCCCCAATACGTCAAGCCGTTCGTCAAGCGCGGCAAGACCGACGCCGCCGATGCGGAGGCAATTGCTGAAGCGGTGACGCGAAAGACGATGCGGTTCGTGCCGGTCAAGACTGCAGAGCAGCAGGCAGCAGTGATGGTCCTCAGAACGCGGGCGCTGCTCGTGCGTCAGCGAACCCAAGCGATCAACGCGTTGCGCGCCCAT
>JAGRLL010000034.1:890-4880 GCA_020441855.1 Nitratireductor sp. | reverse complement strand
ACTCGACTGCCTCCGGCTGCGCGCTTTGCCCTGACCGAAATTATCAATCAGATCGAGATGCTCGCCACACAGATCGACAAGCTCGAACGTGAGATCGTCATCCAAGCCAAGCAGGATGATGAGATGCGGCGCCTCGCGACCATCCCTGGCGTTGGCGCTATTATCGCCATGGCCGTAAAGGCATTCGTTCCTGATCCCGCCGGCTTCAAATCTGCTCGCCACTTTGCAGCCTGGATCGGGCTAACCCCGAAAGCGCATTCCAGCGGCGGCAAAGAACGGTTAGGGCGGATATCGAAGATGGGCAATCCGGTACTGCGATCATTGCTGACGACGGGGGCGGCATCGGTGCTACGTCATGTGCAGTATCGCGACCGAGTTTGGCCGTGGCTGAAGAACATGCTTACGCGGCGACCCTTCAAGGTCGTGGCGGTGGCGCTCGCCAATAAGATCGCCCGGATGATCTGGGCATTGCTGACCAGAGGTGGAGTTTATCGAGACCCAATAGGAATTGAGGCAGGATCTGCCGCCGCATAAGCGCAGGACCGCCGAGACGAGCTGCCCGGCAACCGCCAGCAGGTAGGGTGCACAACAGACGATGAACCACGGGACGAAATCCCGAAACAGGGCAGGCCGAAACCCGTGACGCGCACAAAGCGCGCCCCCTTGATCCAGCCACCTGCTTCGCGGACTTCATCGAGGCCAGCGGTCATGACCGCGCAAATAGGCCGGACATATGACCGCACCGTTCCCATGTGGTGAAATCGACTGAAGAGCACCTTGCACCGCGGGCCGTTCCACATACGCGGGTTGATCGACAAGGTCCGGGCTGGAACAAGGGAAATAAGCCGATAAGAGTGGGGGTGGTCTTTGCGCCTGAGCCGCATTTCCAGCACGAACCGTCGCGGATTCATGCCGCAGACAGCGCCGGCTGATGCATGCCGCTATCATCAAGGTCTTTGCGAGGACCGGTTCTTCCTGTACCGACGATGTCGCCACCATCAAAAGCCGACAGCCAATTTGATCGGCCTGACCACGGAGATCGTTGCCGCTTACGTCAGCAACAGTTCCGTACCCAGGGCTGAGCTTCTGCGGCTCATTGCCGAAGGCCGTCCTGCTGCCGGCGACTGAGGCGCGGTCGCGCGAACGCGACTGCCCCAAGCAAAAAGCGGACGAAAGCGCCCGCAGCAAACACGGTCGAGCCTGCCGCGCCGCCTCGACCTCGCCTCTGGCCACCCAGCATCGACCTTTCTCCGGTCCGGACGCCTTCCTTCGTCTAAAACGCGAAGAGACCGCGACAAATCCGTTCGTTTTCGGTATGGATTCAGTTGAGGCAGCGACGCACTGCCTCAAGGGCGTCGAAACCCTTACCAGCGGTATGGAATCAACCGGGATGATTCCAACCTCCTTGACCTTATGGTCGGGGAGCCTGTGGCGTATACAACAGGCTCACCGAGCTAAAGGCCATGGGGCCGTCTGGTACGGTTTCGAACTCCCCGATCACCAAGGGGTCAATGAGCATCGCAGAGCGGGGGCGCACCGCGAGCGATGGCTTCGAAACCGGATAATGACAACGGGTAGTTCCGAGGCAAGGGCGAAGCTTGGCTTCCAGCTTATTCACGATGTGATGCTGCATCAGGTCGTTGGATTCCCGCTGGCCGGCGAGACGCCAGGCGCACGACTACGGCAATACGCGATGGTAACGGTTATCCTAGACCTGCACTGCAAGGGCGAGCCGATAACGATTTCCAATATTGTCGCTGTCACCGGGATGACGCGCGGTGCTGCCGATGAGGTTCTTGGCGCCCTTGGAAGAAGGGGACTCATCGAAGGATCCTGGACAAAAAACTCAATGGGCCGAGGTCAAGCAAGGGAGTACCGGATCGCTGGAAGGCTTAATGTCGATATTGCCGGCCTACTCGATAACCTTCGCCCCTCATGAGCGTCGGGATCAATCTGACAATCGGCAGGGGTCATTCGCTGCCGGTTTGCATCTGGCAATCATTCCCCTGAAACAACCATCTAGCCTCGGGCAATTCAGAGGATGCCGAGCAAGGCCCAACGTCGCGCCTACCAGTTCGGGACGCGGCGCAAAGCGCGGCACGCTATCTACTAGGACAACTGGGATCAGGCCGGCCATGTAGGGGGCGGGCTCACGCGTTACCTTCTCGGCTCGTAGCGCAGCGCTACAGCGCCTGAGCTGAGCTCTTGCCGGTCGACGAGCTTCAACTCGATATATTTGGAGAGCCCGGCGAACAAGGTGGGCCCATGACCGGCAAGCCTGGGCTGTACCACGAATTCATACTCGTCGATCAGGCCCAGCTCCGCCAGCGCCATCGGCAGCTTTACGCCGCCCGTGAACAGCGCCCTGCCCGGCTGCTGCTTGAGCTTCCGGACCGCCTCGCCGAGGTTACCGCTAACCCGTTCCGCGTTCCAATCGACCCGCTCGAGTGTGTTTGAAACGACGTATTTCTTCATTGCGTCGATGGTGCGCGCGAAAGGCTCGGTCCAGTCAGGCGGCGTGATGGTCCGCGTCTCATGCCTCCACGCCTCTTCCATCATCTGGTAGGTGACGCGGCCAAAGAGCAGAGCATCGGCCCGGCCGATACTCTCGGTGGCGTGCTGATGTGTTGCACGCAGTTGTTCTTGCTGCAGCGCCTCGTCCGTGGGTATGGCCCTGTGGTCGACGCAGCCATCGAGCGTGACGTTGATGGAATAGAGAAGAGGTCGCATTACGGTCGTTGCTCCTTTGCTACTCGTGCTTTTATGGCTAAGTCAAACCGTTGCAGCTGGCTGGTCAGTCCGGCGATTGCGCCGCGTGTCATCTCGGGGTCCGGGTGGCGATCGGCCGTCAGCACCATCCGGACTCGCCCGGCCTCGGGGTGAAGCTCGACCATCATGTCGTAGGGATAGGCCTGGACGCCCGGGACGAAGTCGATGTCGAAGCGGATTCGCAGGCGCCGGTGAGGCACGATCTCGACGAACCGACCGCTCACCCGCGCCGTTGACGATCTGTTCCGGTTCGCAAAATAGGCGACCTGCTCGGCGCCCACCGCCGTCATCACGTGTTCGAAGGCACCACCGACTCGCAGATCGAGAGTCAATAACTCGAAGCGCATGCCCTCGGGCGCGAACCACGCCTCGAGCCCTTCCCTGGTGGCCCATAGCGCCCAGACCTCGTCCACCGATGCGTCGTAAACCCGCTCCAGCCTGATCGTAGCTGCGCCCGGCTCGCTGGCCTCTATCATCACTTTCCCCCCTCGCGCTGCAGCGCGCCACGCCGTCGCGCCAAGGCGGCGTCAAACCGATCGAGCCGGCCCTCCCAAAGCTCGCGATAGCTCCGAACCCATTCGTCGATCGCCTGGAACGGCTCGGGCCGGAGCGAATAAAGGCGCCTCGCCCCGTCAGGCCTCATCGTGACGAAGCCGGCTTCGTCGAGGATCCGCAGGTGCCGCGAAACGCCGGACTGATCGATGTCGACGGCCTGAACCAGGTCGCCCACGGCCCGCTCGCCGCCTGCCAAAGCCTCGACGATACGAAACCGCGTAGGGTCAGCCAACATCTGAAATATGCTTTGTTGCATCATCTTGCATATGTATTGCTGCGCATATTCGGAGTCAAGCCGCTTCGACCAATGGCGTGCCGCGTGCGACGCAGGCAACGACGCTCCGCTGCCGACATTGGGTGTCAGCAACGGCCCAGTCTCGTTTACCTGAATTTCCGCCTGGCCATTCGCGGGGTCGGGAATTCAACTTTTTCGACGTGGCTGCGCGTTGCCCGAAAACGTCAACCTTGCTCGCAACATTTGCGTTCCCCATCAGAGCGGGCTTTATGCTGAAGCATATTTTTCTTTTACGAAATCGTGCTTTGCCTACCGAAAATCCCGCGTCTTCACCTGGATTTGGTCGGTATGCCCGTAGCCGTGCGCGAGATCCCACGCTTTCTGCAGACCTCTCGAATCCGGGGCTGGCGATCCATGGTGGAACTCGTCGC
>JAGRLL010000034.1:0-788 GCA_020441855.1 Nitratireductor sp. | reverse complement strand
TCGCCTTCGCGCTGCACCCTGCCCTTGATCCCGATCATGCCGGCACCAAGGACGGTCCGGCGAAACTGCTTGAAGACCTTCTCCCAGATGACGATGTTGGCGACAGTGGTTTCGTCCTCGATGGTCATGAACATGACACCCTTCGCCGAACCCGGCCGCTGCCGGACGAGGACCAGGCCGGCGACATCGACCCAACGCCGGTCACGCGAAGCGACAGCGTCGGCGCTGGTCAGGAATCGCCGGGCCGCGAGGTCCTTCCGCAGAAAGGAAACGGGATGCTGGCGCAGCGTCAGCCCGACATGACCGTAATCCTCGACGACTTCGCTGCCGGCAGTCATCGGCCGCAACGAGACGGTTGGCTCCGTCTGCTCGGCGACCGGCAAGGCTTCCCGGACTGCCGCCGCGGCGAATAGCGGTAACGGTTCGTCGCGTAGCGCCTTGATCGACCAAAGTGCCTCCCGCCGGGCAAGGCCGATGGAGGGCCGGAACGCATCGGCCTCGGCAAGCTCACTGAGGGCCGCGGCGCGAATGGCGGCGCGCCGCCAAAGATCATCGACCGAGCGGAATGGCTGCTCGGCACGGCAGGAGACGAGGCGCGCGGCTTCCGCATTTCCCAGTCCCTTGACCAGACGCAAGCCGAGGCGAACGGCGAACCGGCCATCATCGGCGTCCCGGGGTTCGAGCGTGCAATCCCAACGGCTTGAATTGACACAGACGGGGCGGATTTCGACGCCATGCTCAACCGCGTCGCGCACGATTTGCGCCGGCGCATAGAAGCCCATGGGCTG
>JAGRLL010000322.1 GCA_020441855.1 Nitratireductor sp. | reverse complement strand
CAGGTGGGAGAGCCCGAACTGACAATGTACCGCGTACCGCCGGAAATAAAACAATCCCGAGACGGATGGTATCCGGCAAAGGGTCGCGTTCGACTTCGTGAGTGGCGCTTATCCCGATCGAACAGTCCTGAGGATGCGTGACTGCAATGCCCACTTTCTCCCGATTGTCAGATCATTCCTTGTCTGTCAGGCAGTTCTCCATCCGCAAAAGCCGTGGAGCCCAACCCCGCTGGCGTGAGCTCCGGCTTCACCCTGATTTGGCGTTGAGTCTGCCGGTCGCATTGGACACGACAATCATGTACCAACTGGCACGGATTATACGAGAACGGGCATGCGCTTATTCAAACTGCCTTTCCAGACCAGAAAAGCCAGCCGGGGTGAAGGCCCGCGCAAGCCGGTTGTGCTGATGCATATCGCCGAGACCACCGGAACGGCGGTGCGGCTGGCGCTGGCCGAAGCGCTTGGCCAGGGCCCGACGTCCTATTGGGTCGAAACCGGGCAATTGGCGTCGGCATGGCGCACCGACCCGTGGAATCTGGCCGGCAACCGGCTGATCTCGGGCCATTTCGGCACCGATTTCATCAACCACCTGCCCTTCCCGGTCTTCCGCGCGAGTTTCGTGCGCGATCCTGTCGAACGGTGCCTGTCGCATTACAGGTTCACCCGCGATCTCGACCTGTCGCGATTGAGCCCGAAACTGGCTTCGCGCGTCGCCGAAAGCCGAACCGAACCTCTGGAGAGATTGCTGGCATCGAGCGACCCCTTCCTGGTTGCGCAATACAGCAACCATCAGGCGCGGCAGTTCGCGGGCCGCAGCCCGATGGAACCGGGTGAGCGCGACATCGAACCGGGCAATGACCTGCTCGAACGGGCGCTGGACCAGGCCACCAAATTCGAGTTTGTCGGCCTGCACGAGCAGCATCTGCCTTCAATGCAATTGTTGTTCCGTCTGCTCGATCTCACATTCGATTCCGGCAGGCATGCCGCGCGCGTCGATACCGGGCGCACTTATGTGAAGAACCCGCAGATACATGCAGACGAGCCGTTGCGCGCGCTGATCCGCAAGCACAATGAAGCCGACATCGCGCTCTACGAAGCACTTGTCCGGCGGTTCGAAACAAAGTTGCGGGAAGCGGAACCAGATGGAAAAGAATGAGAACGCCAGGCCGGCGGCGCGTTTCCGGATCGTCGTACCGACCCGCAATCGGCCGAACGATCTCGCTCGGCTTCTCTCTGCGCTTGCACCGCAATTGAGACGCCGTCGCGATTTTGCGCTGGTCATCGTCAACGATGGCAGCGACAGCGATGCTTACCGATCGGTCATTGCCCCGTATGAAGACCTGCTGACCTATCTCGCCAGTTCCGAGAATCTTGGCATCGGTCCGGCTCGCCAGCTGGGGCTCGTCGACGCGCAGGAGGAATATGTCGTCACCACGGACGACGATTGCATCCCGGGTCCGCTCTGGCTCGACCGCATCGCGGCATTGGCCGATGCCCATGCCGGCGCAGACATCTTCGCCGGTTTCACGGATGCAGTGCCAAGCGGTGGCGGCCGGTTCTTTCGGGCCTGGAGCGCGTTGCCCAATACCACACCGGAGGTTGTCACCGACCCTCTGGGCCTGGTCACGGCAGTAACCGCAAACGCGGTTTTCCGGAGAGAGTATTTCACCAGCGCCGCTCCGCTTACACTGAATCTACCCTATGCGCCGGACGATTATCACGTGACCCAGGCCGCACTCAGGGCCGGCGCGTCCTTCCGCGTCGAGACAAGGCTGCGCACGGGCCACATTCTGCATCCGCAATTCTTCGACTATCTGCGGCGTCAATACCGTTACGGGCTGGCCGCTGCTGAATACGCGATCGTGTTCAACGACCGGCGACTTGCCGGCATGCTGGGCGATCCCTCGATTGCGCGTGCGCTTGCGCGCGGCCGCGAAGGCATGCTGCGTCAATGGCGCGAAGCCCGGCGGACAGGATTTTTCGAACGTTCCGTCAGCGCGCTCCTTGGCGGTCTGGCGGCTTTCTCGCTGCAACTGGGGTGGCTGCGGGGCGCAAACCGGTTTGGCCGCGAGCACGGCAAATCCATCCCCGGGGCGCTGTCGCTCGGCGATCAGTTCAGTGCGTTTTGTCTTGACGTGGACCTTGCGTCGAATCCTCCGGAGCGCTGATCAATCCGAGCAGCCGCAAGGCAAGTTCGGCGGCAGTGGCCGGCGGATCGGCGGGAAGCCCCAGTCGCGTGATGCCCTCGGCGATCTCCCGCGCCTTCTCGTGGAACAGGCGCACCTGGCTGACCGTGCGCGCCGCTTCGCCTGCATTGGACGGCGTCGCTTCGGCCACCACCAATCCAGCGCCCATCGCTGCAATTCTCAAGCCGTTGATCTGGGACTCGACATGGATCGGCAGGATCACCTGTGGCCGGCCCGCCGCCAGCGCCGCCTGCGTCAGCCCGGCACCGCCATGAGAAACGATCACGCTGCATTGCCCGAATACTTGCGCCAGTTCCGGCGGTCGATCGTGAAATACCTTCGCGTGTTGACGCAAAAGCTCGCTTGCCGCGCTCGGCGGACCGTTGACGAAGGCGTGGATCGGCAGCCTTGCCGCGACAAGCCCTTCGACGACGGTGTCAGTCACGGGCAGTCTGGAATGACCGTAATAGAACACGCCAGCATCCTGGGCGATGGGATCGGCCATCGCGCCCGGCTCATAGGGGCCGAGCAACCTGTCGTGGCGAAACGGGCCGTAGGGATCTAGATGCGGCAGGCCGAAGACTGCCCGCGCATCACCCTGCAACAATTGCGGCAGGTGCTTCAACGGTGCGACGTTGCGTGCTTTCAGCAAGCGGTTGGCGATGTCCAGAATGCGCGACTGAATTGCCGGAGGCTGCATGTCCCGTCGCAATGCCGGGTACTCGGGAAACTCGGAAGGCGGCAGCGTGAACCCGGATCCGATCGCTAGAACCGGGATCCTACCGCGTGCGGCAAAACATGCTGTCGGGCTGTGATCGGCGATAATCAGATCCGGCTCGACCAGCCTGTAGAGATCGTCCCAGGCCGCAACGATCGCCTGCAGATCGGACCATCTGGCGAAGCCGATTGCCGCCAGCAACTGGGCATAACTTGCCGCGTAGGAAGCGGCTTCGAGATCGCCGGTAAATTGCGGCGCGGGAAGGACCGGCCAGTCTTCGCCTCCGAAAATCCGGCGGGTGAACACCGGATCGCGGAACGCGAAGACCGGACGTATGCCGCCAAGCGGCTCGGCTCGCGCCTGCAGCGAACGGGCGATGGCGGCCAGCGGTGCAGCATGCCCAAGCCCTTCGCCAAGCTCCCAGACAAAAAGAACGGTTTTCATGGTCGAATCTTGTCGCTGATCGACGAAGTCAGCATCGCATCCAGCTCGCCGGGCCAAACGTGGCTGACGGGCGGTGCGAACGATGTGCGGCTGACAAACAAACACCGGGGCCAGATAACCAGCCCCGGTGTCGAATGGAGAACGGCAATTGCGAAGTGATCAGTAGAAATAGGTTGATGCCGAAGTCGCGCCGGTGGACGCCGGGCCAATCACGAGATTGTTCTGCGGATCGTCCTCGCGGTGACGGCGCATCAGGCTCTTGGATTCGCCGATATAGAACCGGACACCGGCAAGCGCGCGGTACTGGTCCTCGTCGGCATAGGCGCCGTCGAAGAACAGCGACATGTTGGACAGCCCCGCGAAAGCCGGCTGGTATTCGACACCAAAGGTGGCCGCCGTGTCGGAGGCCGGACTCTGTTCCGCGCCTACCGAGAAGACCAGGTTTTCGCTGGCGTACCAGCTGAGTCTGATATCCCCGAAAAAGCCTTCGGCGTTGCTTTCGTTGAACTGGCCATTCGTGGGGATGTCGGCATCGACGTACTGGTTGCCTGCCGTTGCGGCAATCGTGAAATTGTTCAGATAGATTTCGGCTTCACCGCCGATCCGGCTGATGTGGAAGTCGCCATCGGTCAGGAAGGAGGAAAAGCCGTTGTCGACCGCGATCTGTTGCTTGAGCGTGGTCGAGGAACCGATGACACCCAGAAGACCGACACCGGGATCGCGCCAGAACAGGTGCACGCCGCCACCCGAGGCCGAACGTTCGTTGAGGCTTCCCATCAATCCATCGAACTGCACGCCGAAGGAGTGTCCCAGGGGGATTGAAAGCGATCCCATGACCCCCCTCATGAAACCTCTGTTTTCCGGCTGCAGCGCACTTGAGAAGCCAGGGTCGGTAAGGTCCTCGTTCGCCGCCCTGCCGCCGAAGAAGGCGATCTTGCCGTTGACGGCGGAAACCGCCGGCAGGCCGGACATGACTTCCGGCGGCAGCTTGATTTCCTGGGCCTGCGCCGCGTTCATCGCGCTCAGACCAAATGCTGCGCCAAGGGCTGGTGCGGCAGCCTTGCGTGCGGCGCGCATCAGGGCAGACGGCCTGACACGGTAGGATTTGCGGTCGACGGGGATGACCGCGCCTTGCGGCGCCTCGAATCCGAGTCGGATGGACGAAACGAAATCCGACGCGCTTTCGCCGCATGTTTCGCGCAGCATGTTCCAGACGGCGATCTCGGTACCGGCCAGATCGGCGATGCGGGCTTTCTGGCTGGCGAAATAGCGCTTGATGTCGAGCACGACGTAAAGCGTACGCCACTCGGCCGACCAGTAAACGCCAGCCACTTTCCGATCCAGCGCTTCACGCAGCCGAGCTGCAAAACCGGCGAGACGGCGAGAGCGTTCGAACCCGCCCGTGGGATCGTAAACGATGTCGCCGGTGGAAACCGAACGGACCAGATCCTCGAGCGACTTCGCCCGTTCCAGTTCGCGGGCGCGATGCGCCTTGACGCGAATTGCCATGCCGGGTTTGCGCTCGCGCAGGATCTTTTCGAGCTTGCTGCGCTCGGAACGTTTCGAAACGCCATGGGCGCAATGAACCGTTACGGTTTGCCGCTTCGATTCCGCGTCGATGTTCACGAGAAATGCGCGCGAATCGGAATTGGCTACGATCGGCACGATCTCGGCGCGAAGTGCGTCGACCAATCCATTAGAAGACAATCTAGTCATTTGACGCCCGCTTTGTTTTTTAGGTTTGCATGAATTTCACCGCGATCTTAGATGGCCGGGCTGATTGCAGACAATAAACTCACTGACCGGCCGGGCTGGGCTGTGGAAAATTTTTTACTGTTGCGCCTAATATGCAACAAATATCAACTTTTGGTTGTATTTATTAATTGTTGCAACTGGAAAGCGGGAGTGGCGACACGTAACGATGCAGGCTTTGGTGCAGAGAATCACTGACGTCCCGGTCCTGTGCTGTGAACTTTTCGGCGACCGGGAAGCAGCCTTGCGTTGCCCGCGCGGATCGATCGAGCTCGTCAGGGGCGCCAGAACCGGCCTTGTCTCGAACAGGCGCTTCGATCCGCAAACACAGCAATTCTCCGCGAACTATGAAGAGACGCAGAGCTTTTCGGACCATTTCAATGCCTATGCACGCGCTATCGCCGAACAAATGGCCGAGCGCCACCACCTCCAGGGCAAGACGGTCGTCGAAATCGGCTGTGGCAAGGGCGCCTTCCTGATCGGATTATGCGCCATCGCGGGAGCACGTGGGATCGGCATTGACCCGGCCTTCGTCGCGGGGCGCCATGCGGTTCCCCATGGCACCGACCTTCGCTTTCTCGCCGAAACCCTGTCTACGGATCATGCCGGGCTGAATCCCGATCTGGTCTTATGCCGGCACACGCTCGAACATATCGGCGACTTGCCTAAATTCCTCCGCCTTGTCCGGATGGTCATGACGGACCGGCCAGGGGTGGTCCTGAGTATCGACGTTCCCGATTCGACACGTATTTTTCGTGAAGGCGCGTTCTGGGACGTCTATTACGAGCACTGTCACTATTTCACGCCGGGCAGCCTTGCCGGAACACTACGTGATGCCGGTTTCGAACTGACAAGGCTTTATCGCGAATATGACAATCAGTTCCTGTGCGCCGAAGCAAGGATCGAGACCAATGGCGGAGACCGGCGCGAAGAACCGGGCGAGGTCTTCGAAATCGAGGAAACGCTCAGCGAGGCCAGCGATGACATCGCCCGATTTGCTGAAAATTGCACCCGTCAGATTGCCGGCTGGGAGCAATGGTTTGCAGACCACCATGGCGAACGGATCGTGCTGTGGGGCGCGGGTTCGAAAGCGGTCGGGTTCCTGACTGCGCTTTCGAATGCCGATGTCGTGTGCGCCGTTGACGTCAATCCCCACAAGGCCGGGAAATTCTTGCCGGGTAGCGGAACGCCCGTTATCGGGCCGGGCGATCTCAAGGCGTTCGATCCCGATCACGTCATCATCATGAACCCGGTCTATGTTGACGAGATTTCCGCCGAAGCGCGCCGAAATGGAATTTCGCCGACGCTATGGACTCTGGGCCCGCTGCCCATTAAGCCGCTGACGCCGTCCGCGTGACTGCCGGTTTCGCCGCCATTCCATCCCACAGGAAGTTGCAGCAGACATGATGACCGTCGCTTCCGAGACATCCGGGCATCCCTGGCGACGCCCCTGTCCTGCCGATTTCGGCAAAGGTGAACGGGATGAAAATTCAAGATGACCAGGGTCGCCATCCTGGCTGGCGGAAAAGGGGTCCGGATGGGCCCGATGGGACGCGAACGACCCAAACCGCTGACCATGATCGGCGACAAGCCGATCCTCGAACACATATGCCTCGGTTTTCATCGTCACGGTTTCAGCGAGATCGTTGTCGCCGTCGGTGCGCGAGGTGACGAGATCCGCGCCTGTTTCGAGGACCGCCGGCTTCCCTTTGCGGTCGAGTTCGTCGACACGGGCGGCGAAACGCGAACCGCCGGCAGGTTAAAGCGGCTTCGTCCCCATCTGGGCGAGGGCAGCTTCTTTTCCTCGGTTGCCGACGGTCTGCACGACATCGACCTCGCCGCGATGCACCGTTTCCACGCGAGTCATGGCGAAATCGCCACTGCCGCCGCCGTGCATCCGCCCAGCCGGTTCGGGGTCTTCGATTTCGACGGCGAGCGCATCATACGGATGCGCGAAAAGCCGGTCCTGCGCGACCAGTGGGTCAATGGCGGCGTTTTCGTACTCGAGCAGGGTGTCTTCGACTACATCGCCGGAGATGATACTCAATGGGAGGACGATACGCTCCCGGCGCTGGCCCGCGACAAACATGTCATGGCGTTCCGTCACGACGGCTTCTGGCAGTGCATGGATACGCCGGCGGAAGCCGAAATGCTCGAAACGATGTGGCGCAACAAGCAGGCCAGCTGGCTGCCCGGAGGTTAGTTCATTGCGTGTTCTGGTAACGGGTCATGGCGGATATCTGGGCAGCATTCTGGTGCCGGAGCTTGTTCGCGCCGGTCATGCGGTTACCGGGCTCGATTCCGGCCTGTTCGATGATTGCGTGCTCAGGGAGGCAGATTTCCCGGACACGCCCGTGCCGGTCCGGACCATCCGAAAGGATATTCGCGAAACCGCGCCTGGCGATTTCGAGGGGCAGGATGCCGTCATCCATCTGGCCGGATTGTCGAACGATCCGCTTGGTTCGTTCGATCCCGATCTAACCAAAGAGATCAATCATCTCGCAGCGGTGAGGGTCGCCCGGCATGCCAAATCCGCCGGTGTCCGCATCCTGCTGGCGGCCTCAAGCTGCTCGGTCTATGGCGCAAGCGGCGACGAATTGCTGACCGAGACCTCGCCCTTCGCGCCAGTGACACCCTATGCCGTCTCGAAGCTGCGCATGGAGGAGGACATAGGCAAGCTTGCGGATGCCTCGTTCGCACCCGTTTTCCTGCGCTCGGGCACCGTTTACGGTCTGTCGCCGATGATCCGCTTCGATCTCGTCGTCAACAATCTCGTCGCCTGGGCCTGCGCCACCGGCGAGGTATTCCTCAAGAGCGACGGCAAGGCATGGCGCCCCCTCGTCCATGCCGCCGACGTCGCGCGGAGCTTCGCGGCCATGGTTTCGCTGCCGGCGGAGCGCGTCGGCGGGGAAGCCTTCAACATCGCCGACAATGCGCAGAACGTCACCATCATCGAACTGGCGAAGAAGATCGCCGGACAGGTGTGCGACGGTCGTCTGCGCTTTTCCCGGACGGCCGACACCGACCGGCGCAATTACAAGGTCAGCGGCGACAAATTGCTGGCGATGCTTGGGGGAGACTGGTTCCGTTACGATGTGGACAGCGAAGTGACGCGGCTCGCCGAAGCATTCCGCAAGGCGAAGCTCACGCCGGAGGATATCGAGGGCGCGCGGTTCAGCCGGCTGCCGCATCTCAAACGGGCAATCGCCTGCGGCCGGATCGACGACAGGCTGTTCGCCAGCCCGGTCCTGGCGGACTAAAGGCGACTCGTCCATGCCAACGAACGCAACCTTTCGATCGGGACCCGGAACATGCCGCCTGTGCGGCAGCGAAGGCTTGCGCAAGGTACTCGACCTTGGCGACATGCCGCTTGCCGACCAGTTGGTGAAGCCGGAAGACGTCGGCAAGCAGGACCGTCGCTTCGCGCTCGAACTTGGCTGGTGCCCCGAGTGCACGCTGGTGCAGATCTCCGACTCGCCGCCACCTTCGGTGCTGTTTACGGACAGCTTTCCCTATTATTCCTCGGTGTCGGATACCTTCAGTTCGCATGCTCGGCGCTTCGCCGGGGAAATGGTGGCCGAACGCCGCCTTGGCGCCAGCAGCCTGGTGCTGGAGATCGCCAGCAATGACGGCTATCTGCTGCGACATTTCAAGGCGGCCGGCGTTTCGGTGCTCGGGTTCGACCCCGCTCCGGGCCCGACGGGCAAAGCGCGCGAGGAAGGGCTTGATTGCCGCTGTGCGTTCTTCACCGCCGAACTGGCTCGACAGCTGGCGGACGACGGCATTCAAGCCGACCTGATCGCCGCCAACAACGTCCTCGCCCATGTTCCCGATCCGAATGACCTGATCGAAGGCGTGAGCCTGATCCTCAAGCCGGACGGGCTGGCGAGCTTCGAGTTTCCCTATGTCGTCGATCTGGTCGCCAAGACCGAATTCGACACCATCTATCACGAGCACCACAGCTATTTCTCGGTGACCTCCATCGGCAAGCTGCTGGAACGCCACGGCATGCGCATTGCCGGCATCAGGCACCTGCCCATTCACGGCGGATCATTGCGGATTCTTGCCAGCCATGCCGATGTCGATGGAGCCCGCCCCGATAGCGAAGAGGTGGTGCAGGACTATCTGCGCAACGAGGAAGCGGCGGGCGTCGACAACGGCGAACTGTTCGACGGCTTCGCGCACAGGGTCGCGTTATCCCTGCGCTGGATACGCGAAACGCTGCACGGACTGAAGGCGGCCGGACACAGCGTCGTGGCGTATGGCGCGGCGGCCAAGGGCGCGATGCTGCTCAATGCCGCCGGGATCGACGGCGACATCCTGGACTTTGTCGCCGATCGCAATCCGGCCAAGCAGGGCCTTTACATGCCCGGCGTCCATGTGCCGATCGTGCCGCCATCCGCCATTGCCGAGCGGCGCCCCGATTACGTGCTGTTGCTGTCGTGGAACCTGGCCGAGGAAATCTTCTCCCAGCAGCGCGAATACGTCGAGGCCGGCGGGCGCTTCGTCGTACCGCTGCCGAAGCCGGGCTTCTATCCGCCAGATTCGGTCTGATCCGCATCGCCCGCACGCTGGCGCGCCGCGATGCGGGTCTGGAAATCGCGCCCCAGCAAAGCGAGCAGAAAGCGATGCCAGCGCGGCAGGCGCATCGCCGCATAGGAGAGGTGCGAGGAAACAACGAGCCTGACAAGCGCTCTTGCGAGTGGCAGCGATTTGGGTATCCGCCGATCACGCCAGACTTCGATCGCCGTGCGCGACAGCGGGAAAAACCTCAACGGCGACCAGCCGAAATAGGCTTCGGCATGCTTCAGATAGGCGGCGTAGGTGGTGGTGTCGCGCTCGGCGAGAACGCGGGGTATCTCGCAATAGCGCCCCTTCGGCAGGGTGCGGGCGATCATCTGGAAGTCCCAGCCCGGATATTCGGCTTTCGGAAACGCGCCCTCCAGCGCGCGATGCCGGATCAGCGAAAACGCCCGCGCATTTTCCGCCGGATCGGACATGTAGGACGCCAGGTTTTGGCGGGTGTCGCCCATGAGCGGGCGTGTGCCCGAGGTGATATGGCTGAACCTGCCCCTCGAGATGAAGGCCACACGTCCGGTGCAGGCAATGATGTCCGGATTGCGCTCCAGCACCGCCAGCGTTTCCTCAAGAAAACCCCGATACCAGCGGTCGTCCGCCGGGGCGAACAGGAAATAGGGCGCGCTGCAATTGTCGTAGGCGCGCTTGAAGCTCAGCATGATGTCGGCGCGTTCATCGAAGGCTAGGAGCCGAATGCGCTCGTCCTTCTCCATGTAGCTTTCAACGATTGCCCTTGTCCGGTCCTCCGACGCATTGTCGCAGACGACGATCTCGAAATCCGTGAAAGTCTGATCAAGCAGGTCGTCGAGCGCCCGTCCTATGACCGCCTCGCCGTTCAACACCGGCATCCCGATGCCGATCTTCGGATGTTTTTCCTGCTTCAAGTCCTACCGTCCGGGAAAGGTGCGGGCAAAGCCGACAGGGACGCGCGCGCCATTATCATTTTCGCCATTCATGAACAGATCGGCGGGCCGATCCAACGCGGGCTCTCGCACAACCTATTGATCATTCTTGGCAGCAGATCGCTGCTGGAGCAAGCCGTCGGTCGGCGGGCCCTCCGGACCTTCTCGTTGTCGCCCGACTATCCGGGTTCATCGGAAGCTGATGGCGCAAGCGCAAACTTTTTCCGAGCAACGACTGCCAAGCCGCCTTGGCATGGAAAGCCCGCAGGTATTTATGCCTTGAGGAAGTGAATTGCCTATTTCAAACAACAAGATATGTTTGAAAGATGGTGCCAGGAGAGGACTCGCACATTTATCTGTAGCTTTTGATTTTTATATGTTTTTTCAGTTTGATTATTGAGCGCTACCCCTATCAATACCCCCATTCTCTGTCTATTTCCAAGTTTGGGTTCTCGCCTATGCTCAACGTTAAGCCAAGCGTTAGCGCTCCTTTAACAAAGAGTGACTGCGCAGATGAAAGATTGGTAGCTATCAAGTGTTATCACTTAAAAATATTTCTAAGCACCTTTCCGATTTCGTTTGTCACGTCCTCCACGCCCTTTTCGATCTCACGACCGAGTTGCTGAACACCTTGTTCAAGCGGCGCGTTGGGATTGTCGCGTTGTCCCAATGTGGCGATTTGAACCGGGTCTGCCCTACCTCGCTGGACATCGTTTTGATACTGATTGAGAAAATCAACTTCGTGAGCAATGAGGAGTTGCTGGTATGATTCGCGGCATCCCTGACCGTAGTCATCGTACCAGAATACCCGGGCACGAGTTGGAGACCATCTCGACTTGTTAGTAGCGACCACGAAGCCTCCAGCTGTTGCCATCTGCACCATTCCACTGCTGCCGTCTTCACCATGCGGCAGGAAGGCAAAACACTTACGCCTGGCGCTCAGTTTCAGTTGCCCTCCTTGATTGCCGCTCGGCACCTCCACCCGCTGAAACTCGTAGGTGCCGACAAGCCGTCTTGTTTCGGCGTCAGCACTGCCAGATTGTTGCTCAACCCCTTCCGTCACGCGTTCTCTTTTTTTCGGCTCATATGAATATTCCTGTAGCCAAACGGCGGGAAAATTCGGTTGCCCACAAAGTGTGAACATCAGCTTCGTCGCTTCTGCTGTTCCTGTGGTATCAAACAGCAGCCGAAAATCCCTGTCTCCATGAATAAGCACTGCGAATGTGTCGAATGTTGAAAGCCGCCATGTAAACCAAATGTTGTCCGAGGCTAACAAGTCTATGAATGTATTTTGGTTTATGTTACTATTTCTTGTTTGTAGTTTAAGCAGAGCCATATATTCTCTGTCTTTAGCTTTATTTTCACGTGTATCATTGAAGTATATTCTGTTACCTTCCTCCGGCTTATATATCCATTTTGATGTTAAGTTTTGTCTTGTTCCAAATTTATAAATAACTTCAATAAATTTTGTCCTCGGCGTGCGTGAAAACAATTGCTCGTTTAGTAAAACGTAAATGTCAGATAAATTATTTTCGCAGCGGAGAACCAGTTTGTAGTCACCCGGCACATTAGTTGCCCGTGTGATCATTCTGCTACCCACCGTACCAAAAATAGCGTCGGCGTCGCGTTCGACTTCCCAGCCGCCAATCCGCTTTTCCAGTTTCCATTCGGCGTTCGCAGCCGGCGACAGTGTCAGGAATATTATCGTTGTGGCGATGAATATTTTCTCTAAATGAAAAAGCATCAACCCGCCCCCCTCACCTGCGTTTGTAGACTTTGTGCATCTCGACATTCATTGACAGTTCTGTCAACCGACATCACTGAGATGGACTATTCTTAAACAATGAGATTAGACGCCTAAGCCTCTTGCCAACATCTTCCCACCGCGCTCAAATCTCACCATGTGCGGACGCTACACCTTCGTGGGCTCTTGGGAAGAAGTCCACGCGATGTACAGCCTCCTCAGCGAGACTGATCGCGGTCGCAATACGCCACCCAGGTACGACATCTCGCCAACGCAAGACGTCCTGTTTGTCCATCTCGGTCAGGAAAGCCATCAGTTCGTGGACGAAGGCCGATGGTGGCTCGTTCCGTTTTGAGCAAAGGAGATGCCCAAGTTCGCCATGTTCAACACCCGATACGAGGACGCCGACAAGAAGCCGTCCTTCCGGGAGGCGTTCAAGAGCAAGCGTTGCCTCATACCGGCTGACGGATTTTACGAGTTGACGAAGGCCGACGATGAGAAGAAAGACCCGTGGTTCATTTATCTCCCCGACCGCAAGCCGTTCTCGTTCGCCGGCCTTTGGGCTCACAACGACAACCTCGACGTCACGAGTTGCACGATCCTAACTGCTGCCGCAATCGAGCTCGTCAAGGAACTCCATAGCCGAATGCCGGTCATCCTCGACCCTTCGGCCTATGACGCTTGGCTTGACCCCGAGACGCCCGTCCCGGGCGCCAAGGCGTTGTTGAGCGAGAACCTCGACGCCTAACTCAAATTCCATCGCGTCAGCCGAGTTGTGAACTCCTCCTGCTACAGTGGCGACGACGCGCCGGACCCAATCTAGGGGCGGTTAACCTTAAGTCGGTATGGGAACATATTCCTCACGGGCATGCGGCGCGACACGAGGAAACGCCCATGCCCCGTCCAATCGACCGCGCCCGCTTCAAGAAGGAGGCACAGGCCCGGGTTCCCTACACTGCTGATAAAGCCCGCGGCTTCAATCGGCTACCTGTCTGATTGTTGAATCCCACCGAGAACT
>JAGRLL010000321.1 GCA_020441855.1 Nitratireductor sp. | reverse complement strand
CAGAAGGTGATCGAGGAAGCCCCCGCCCCCGGCATGACGCAGGAGATGCGCGCGGCGATGACGGATGCCGCCGTCAAGGCAGCGAAGGCCATCGACTATCGCGGCGCCGGCACGATCGAGTTCATCGTCGACGGCTCGCAGGGTCTTCGCCCGGACGGCTTCTGGTTCATGGAAATGAACACACGGTTGCAGGTCGAGCATCCGGTGACGGAAAGCGTGACCGGGCTCGACCTCGTCGAGTGGCAATTGCGAGTCGCAGCCGGAGAAGCCCTGCCGCTCGCCCAGGATGAGATCGTGCTCAGCGGTCATTCCTTCGAGGCGCGGCTCTATGCCGAAGACGTGCCGAAGGGTTTCCTGCCGGCGACCGGCACGCTGCGCCATCTGCGTTTTCCGCAGAGCGCGCGTATCGACAGCGGGGTCAGGCAGGGCGACGAGATCTCGCCGTTCTACGATCCGATGATCGCCAAGCTGATCACGCACGGCGCGGATCGCGGGGAGGCGCTCGGCAAGCTGTCCGATGCGCTCGAGGCAACCGAGATAGCCGGCTCGGTAACCAACCTATCCTTCCTTGCGGCGCTTGCGAAAAACCAGGCCTTCGCCACCGGCCATGTCGATACCGGTCTGATCGACCGGCACCTGCCTGTGCTATCCGCCACGCCGGAACCCTCCGGCGCCGTCTGGGGCCTTGCCGCGCTCGATGCGCTCGGCCTGACGGCGCAGGGGAAAGGCGACGACCCGTTCGATGCAATCGGAAGCTGGGCGCTGTGGCAGACACCCTCCCACGCGGTGGAACTGGAGCATGGCGGCGAACGCCAATGGCTGCGGGCGGCGCGGAGCGAAGATGGCTGGACGGTGGAAACGCCTGCGGGCGCGGTCGGACTCTCGGTAAGCGCGCGTGGCGGACAACGCTACGAATTGCGCTCGGGCGAAGGGCTGGAGACCGTATCGCTGGCGCGCTGGCACGAGCATGCAAGGGGCGATCATATCGCGATCTTCTCACAGGGTTCGGCGCATGAATTCCACGCTGTCGATGCGCTGGAGGCCGCCGAGGATGCCGGACATGGCGGCGACAGGCTGACGGCGCCGATGCCCGGCCTGGTGCGGCTCGTCAACGCCGAACCCGGCATGGTCGTCAAGAGGGGCGCACCGCTCGTCGTGCTCGAGGCGATGAAGATGGAGCATGCGCTGGGTGCGCCGCGCGACGGTGTGATCGCTGAAATCGCCGTGTCGCCGGGCGACCAGGTCAGCGAGGGCGATCTGCTCGCCATGCTGGAAGAGGAAGGTTGAGCCGATGCCGCGCGACATCACCCTGTTCGAGATGGGCCCGCGCGACGGGTTGCAGAACGAAAAGAACTTCGTGGCGACGGCCGACAAGATCGCGCTGGTCGACATGCTGAGCGATTGCGGGTTTTCCCATATCGAGGTTACCTCCTTCGTCTCGCCGAAATGGGTGCCGCAGATGGCCGACGCCGCGCAGGTGATGGCCGGCATCGCACGCAAGCCCGGCGTCGCCTATGCCGTGCTGACGCCGAACCTGAAAGGCTATGAAGGCGCGCGCGCTGCCGGGGCCGGCTCGGTTGCCATCTTCGCGTCGGCTTCCGAGACTTTCGCGCAGAAGAACACCAATTGCTCCATCGAGGAGAGCTTCGAGCGTTTCGCGCCGGTCATGGAAGCGGCGAAGGCGGATGGCATCCCCGTTCGCGGTTATGTCTCCTGCGTCACCGATTGTCCCTATGAAGGGCGGATCGATCCGGCCGTCGTGGCGCGGGTCGCGGGACGGCTGATGGCCATCGGCTGCTACGAGGTTTCGCTCGGCGACACGATCGGCCGCGGCACGCCCGAGACGATCGCCGCAATGCTGGACGCGGTGCTGGAAGCAGTGCCGGCGGAAAAGCTTGCCGGGCATTATCACGACACCAAAGGCCGGGCGCTCGCCAATATCGAGGTCAGCCTCGACAAGGGTGTGCGTGTGTTCGACGCGGCGGTCGGCGGTCTGGGCGGCTGCCCCTACGCGCCTGGCGCCAAGGGCAATGTCGACACGCTGTCGGTCGCCAAACTGATGGCGGCCAGGGGCCTCGAAACCGGGTTGGACATGGACAAGCTCGAAAGCGCGGCGGCGTTCGCGCGGAGCCTGAGGGAGATGATCGCATGAGTTTCACCACCATCCGCATCGACACCGACGAACGCGGGGTCGCCACGCTGGCGCTGGCGCGGCCCGACAAGCACAACGCGATGTCGTCGGCGATGATCACGGAACTGGGCGAGGCGGCGGCGCGGATTGCAGGCGACGCCAGGATTCGCGTTGTGGTGCTGACCGGCGAGGGAGAGAGTTTCTGCGCCGGCGGCGATCTCGGCTGGATGCGCGAGCAGGCGGCGGCGACGCGCGCGCAGCGCATGGAAGAGGCGCGCAAGCTCGCTCGCGCATTGCGCGCACTCAACGAATTGCCGAAGCCGGTGATCGGCAAGGTCAACGGCCAGTCCTATGGCGGCGGAATGGGGCTGATCTCGGTATGCGACGTGGCGATCGCCGCCGATCAGGCGAAATTCGGCTTCACCGAGGTCCGCCTCGGCCTGATACCGGCGACGATCTCGCCCTATTGCCTCGCGCGCATGGGCGAGGGCCGGGCGCGGCGCGTCTTCTTCTCGGGACGCATTTTCGGCGCCGGGGAAGCGCACGAGCTGGGCCTTATCGCGCGCGCGGTGCCGGCGGACGAGCTGGACGACGCCGTCGAAGCCGAAATCAAGCCCTATCTCGCCGCCTCGCCGCAGGCGGTCGCGGCGGGCAAGAAGCTGGCGCGATTCCTTGGGCCGACAATCGACGATTCGATCATGGAAGATACGGTCGGGCGCCTCGCCGACACCTGGGAGACGACCGACATGGCGGAGGGCATCGCCGCCTTCTTCGAAAAGCGCAAGCCGGCCTGGCAGAAATAGGCTTTCGCAAGGCGGACGGCGCCGGTTCGATTCACCTAATCGACGAAACGATACGGCCATTTGCATGACGCGCAATGGCGGAGCGAAAGCCGGTCTGCGCCCCGGATCATATCCGGGGCAGGCATGTTCCCGTAAATTGCGCTAGCCGTTGAGCGACGCCTTCAACTCGCGCCGGCGGCGGTGCAGGATCGGTTCGGTATAGCCGTTGGGCTGGCTGATGCCCTCGAACACCAGTTCGCAGGCAGCCGCGAAGGCGATGGACTTGTCGAAATCGGGCGCCATCGCCCGATAGTTCGGGTCGCCCGCATTCTGCCGGTCGACGACCGCCGCCATGCGCTGCATCGTCTCCATCACCTGCTCCCTGGAGCAGACGCCGTGATGCAGCCAGTTCGCGATGTGCTGCGATGAGATGCGCAGGGTTGCGCGGTCCTCCATCAGGCCGACATNNGATGTCGGGCACCTTGGAGCAACCCACCCCCTGATCGATCCAGCGCACGACATAGCCCAGAATGCCCTGCGCGTTGTTGTCGAGTTCCTTCTGGATGTCGTCGGGCGTCCAGTTGGGACGCGCCGCGACCGGCACCGACAGGATGTCGTCGAGATTGGCGCGGGCACGCTCCTTGAGCTTGTCCTGCACCGCCATGACATTGACCTTGTGATAATGCGTGGCGTGCAGCGTGGCTGCTGTCGGCGAGGGCACCCATGCGGTGTTGGCGCCGGCCTTCGGGTGGCCGACCTTCTGCTCGAGCATGGCGTGCATCAGGTCGGGCATCGCCCACA
>JAGRLL010000320.1 GCA_020441855.1 Nitratireductor sp. | reverse complement strand
CCCTGACGGCCCTCGAAATTGCGGTTCGAGGTCGAGGCGCAACGCTCCTCGGGCTTGAGGCGGTCGTCGTTCATCGCAAGGCACATCGAGCAGCCCGGCTCGCGCCAGTCGAATCCGGCCTCGATGAAGATCTTGTCGAGGCCCTCGGCTTCCGCCTGTTCCTTGACGAGGCCCGAGCCCGGCACGATCATCGCATTGACGTGCCCGGCGACCTTTTTGCCCTCGACGACCTTCGCCGCCGCGCGCAAATCCTCGATGCGGCCATTGGTGCACGAGCCGATGAAGGCACGGTCTATTGTGATGTCGGTGATCTTCGTGCCCGGCGTCAGGCCCATATAGGCGAGCGCACGCTTCTTGGATTCGCGCTTGGCTTCGTCGGCGATCTGATCGGGATCGGGCACCACGCCGGTGACCGAGACGACATCCTCGGGCGAGGAACCCCAGGAGACGATCGGCGGCAGATTGGCAGCGTCGAGTTCGATCACCTTGTCGAAATGCGCGCCCTCGTCGGTGCAGAGCGTCTTCCAGTATTCGAGCGCCATGTCCCAGGCCTTGCCCGTCGGCGCCTTCGGCTTGCCCTTGATATAGGCGAAGGTCTCCTCGTCGGGCGCGATCAGGCCGGCGCGTGCGCCGCCCTCGATGCTCATGTTGCAGATCGTCATGCGGCCTTCCATCGACAGCGAACGGATCGCCTCGCCGGCATATTCGATGACGTGCCCGGTACCGCCCGCCGTGCCGATCTCGCCGATGATTGCGAGGATGATGTCCTTCGCCGTCACGCCCTCGGGCAATTGGCCGCTGACCTTGACCAGCATGTTCTTGGCCTTGCGCTGGATCAGCGTTTGCGTCGCCAGCACATGCTCGACCTCGGACGTGCCGATGCCATGCGCCAGCGCACCGAAGGCGCCATGCGTGGAGGTGTGGCTGTCACCGCAAACGATGGTCATGCCCGGCAGGGTGAAACCCTGTTCCGGACCGATGATGTGAACGATGCCCTGCCGCTTGTCGGCTTCCGAATAATACTCGATGCCAAAATCGGCCGCGTTCTGGGCAAGCGCCTCGACCTGGATACGGCTTTCCTCGTTCTTGATGCCCTTGATCCGGTCATGGCTGGTCGGCACGTTGTGATCGACCACCGCAAGGGTCTTTTCCGGCGAATGCACCTTGCGGTTGGCGATCCGCAATCCTTCGAAGGCCTGCGGGCTGGTGACCTCGTGCACGAGATGACGGTCGATATAGAGCAATGTCGTGCCGTCGGCTTCGGCGGAAACGATGTGGTCGTCCCAGATCTTGTCGTAAAGAGTACGCGGCTTGGTCATGATCATGTGTCCTGGCTGAAAAGTCGTGAAAGCGAAGGCCGGCCACCGGCAAGGGTGGCGTGGTGCATGGCGGGCGCGCGAGATGCGCCGGTCAGGCCCGCTCTTGCTGCTTCGTCACGATGAGGATGCGTGCAAAGAAGCGCGCCGGCAGGCGCTTCACGTCCTGCAGTGCGAAACCCTTGTAGCTCGGATGTCCGAACAGTGCTTCCATGGCGGCTTATTTAGCGGTCTTTGCGAGCTTCGGCAATCAATGCGGACAATTTGCCTGCATCTGTCGCCGGAACGAAAAACAACCGGCCTTACCGCCCCCTGACCTTCTCCAGCGCGGCCGAGAGGATCTTGTCGCGGCCGTATACGTCCTCGCGGAACCAGGTCGAGCCGTCCTTGTTCACGAAGGCCGTAAGATAGACGACATAGACGGGGATCTTCTTCTTCAGCGTCACGACCGTGCGCTTGCCCGAGGCGATCACCTGGTCGATTTTCGCCCGGCTCCAGCCTTCCGCGCCGAGAATGTATTCGGCCATCTTCAGCGGATCCTGCAGCCGGATGCAGCCATGGCTGAAATAGCGCTGCGTACGGTCGAATTTCGATTTGGCCGGCGTATCGTGCATGTAGACGTTGAAATCGTTCGGGAACATGAACTTGACGCGGCCAAGCGCATTGCCGGGGCCGGGTTCCTGGCGAAGGCTGAACGGGAAATTGCCCTTGCCGTAACTGTTCCAGTTGACCGAACTGGCGTTGATCGGCCCGCTGCTGGACAACAGCGCGATGTTCTGCGCCGCCAGCACGCCCGGATTCTTGCGCAATTTCGGCAGGTATTCGTTGACCGCGATCGAGGACGGCACATTCCAGTAGGGGTTGAGCTCGATATACTCCATCTGGTCGGTGAAGACCGGTGTGCGGTGATAGGGCTGGCCGACCTGCACGACTTCGGCGTGCAGCGTCTCGCCGTTCTTGACCAGCTTGACCACCTGGTCGGCCAGGTTGACGAAGATGTGGTAGGGCGCGAAATCGTTCTGCATCCAGCGATTGCGCTCCATGTTGAGCTCGATCGTCCTGATGCGCTCGGCAACCGAAATGTTCATCAAGGCCAGCGTACCAGGACCGACGGCGCCGTCCGGGGTCGTGCCGCTCTGGTCCTGGAAGCGTTTGACCGCATCGACCAGCGCGGTGTCATAGGCAAGGCCCGCATTGGGTCCCTTGAAGGTGCCGGCCTCGATCATGCGTTTGCGGATCGCGGGCACGCGCGCATCGACCGCGCCGGGCTTCAGCGTCGCGCCCGAGGGAACCTTCGACCAGCCGCCATTGGCTTCGATGCGCCGGAACAGCGCCAACGTCTGGCGCAGCCGCTCATAACGCGCGGTGTGCGGCGCCAGCAGCCTCAGATAGGCCTTCAGGGACTTCGTCTTGCGAATGTTCGCCAGGATCGTGTCGGCCGAAATCGCATCCGGATAGATGACGATCTCCCGGTTGACCTCGCGCGGATTGAGCCGGCCGGAATTCATGTGCTGGGAATAGGAGACCGCCGCCGTCGTCAGGTGCACTTCGAGATCGGCAAGCTCATTGACGCCCTTCGCGCCGAGTTTGGCGAAAAGCTCGAACGAATCGTAGTCGGCCGGATGCAGCCCGTCCTCGTAGGACAGATTGAGCGCGTCCACCATCTGCTCGGCCTTGTCGGTGGGCTTGCCGCCCCCGATCCAGATCGGGCTGTAAAGGCTCTTGGCGTAGTGGGCGTCGATGTCCTTGAGACGCTTTTTCAGCGATTCCGACTTGGCCGCCGAGATCGCCCGGCCGAGTTCGGCCTTGATCGCCGGTCCCATCAATTGCGCCGACGCCGCGCGCGGAAGCGCGAAAACGAACGCCAGCGCAACGATCGCGAATATCCCGGCCAGCGAAACGCCCCGGATTGCAGAACCTTTATTCGGGATCATGCGTCATCTCCTCGCGGCCGCTCCCCGCCGCATCAAATCACCGGATACCCCTGTGCGACAAGATTAGAGCGCCCTTGCAAGAAAGGGAACCTTTGAGTGATCCGGCAATCGCCGCGCCGCAAGCACGCCCAGATCCTGCCCGGTCGGTGCGAACGATCCCCGAAAGGAAAAAGGGCGGCCCACCGGGAGCCGCCCTTTTTTGAAAATTGCAAACCGCGAAGGGTTTGAGACGCAACAAGCTTATTCGTTGCCGGCCGGGGCTTCCTGCTCGGTAGCCTGGGCCTCTGCTGCCTTGGCGGCTTCCTCGGCTGCCTTTTCGGCGGCCAGCGCCTCGGCGGCGGCAACCTTCTCGGCTTCCAGGCGGGCTTTCTCGGCGGCGAATGCCTGACGCTCGGCGTCGTTCAGACGTTTGGCGCGGATGCCGGTATTCTCGGAGATGCGGGCCGACTTGCCGCGGCGGTCGCGCAGGTAATACAGCTTGGCGCGGCGAACGCGGCCACGGCGCACGACCTCGACGCCCTCTACCAGCGGCGAATACATCGGGAATACGCGTTCCACGCCTTCGCCGTAGGAAATCTTGCGCACCGTGAAGTTCTCGTTGAGGCCGCTGCCTGCACGCCCGATGCACACGCCTTCATAGGCCTGCACGCGGGTGCGGGTGCCTTCCGTGACGCGAACCTGCACGCGTACCGTGTCGCCGGGTTCGAATTCGGGGAATTTGCGCTTGGCCTCGATCTCGGCGGCCTGTTCGGCCTCGAGCTGCTGAATGATGTTCATGGCTTCCAAACCTTGTTGTATCAGCACGTCGCGGGGCGTTTGCCCTCGTCGCTGCACTGCTTGTTTCTTGTTGACGGCCAGAGCGCCCGAACCGCAACACCTCCAACGGGATGCCGGGTGGCGGAACCAATCATCCGCCGGGCGAGTACGCCTGTCTCTTTCCGGTTGTGGAAAAAGTCGCGGCTCCCTTAGACGAAATTCGCGCCCTTGTCGAGCGTTTCAGCCCGCTTTCGTCACCGTTTGCGCCTTCAGGCAACAAACGACAGCACAAAGGCGACAACCAGCAACACGACAATCACGGCCGCCGCGCGCCAAGGCGTACCCACACCCGTCTTCTTTTCCATCGAATAGGTCGAAATGGTGCTGACGAATCCGGCGATCAGGCCGATGACGATGATCGCGATCCGGCCCCACATCGCTTCGCCCGCGAACCAGGCGAGTGCCGCGAGTGCAACCGTCAGCGCCAGAAAGGCGGCGCCCATGTTGCGGTAGAGCGCGCGCAGGACATCGACATGGATCTCCTTCAGCGGCGCATCCGCCTTCTCGAACATCGATGCGTGATAGGCGGCGGGCGCAGGCCCCGTGAGGTATTTCAAGGCAACGGCCAGAAGACCGGCCGCGGCAAGCAGGTTGAGCGCCAATACGATCACAGACAAATCAGTCCCCCTCCCAGTTAGCCCTGAAACAGTCTATTGCCCCTCGTCCGCCAGTTTCCTTTTGAGTAAATCCGGTCGTCGCGACCTGGTCAATGCTTCGGATTGCTCGCGTCGCCACTGGTCGACCTTGCCGTGATCGCCCGAAGTCAATACTTCGGGAATGGTCCGCCCCTCGAATTCTGCGGGGCGGGTGTAATGCGGATGTTCGAGCAGCCCACCCTCGAAACTTTCGAATTCGCCGGATTCGGCATTGCCCATCACGCCGGGCAACAGCCGCACCACCGCGTCGAGCAATACCATCGCCGCGACCTCGCCGCCGGACAAAACATAGTCGCCGACGGAAACCTCGACCAGATTGCGCCCCTCGATGACGCGTTCGTCCACGCCCTCGAACCGCCCGCACACGATCACCGCGCCGGGTCCTTGCGCCAGATCGCGCACGAAGGACTGGTCGAGCACCCGTCCGCGCGGGCTCATCAGCAGACGCGGTCTGTT
>JAGRLL010000319.1 GCA_020441855.1 Nitratireductor sp. | reverse complement strand
ATCCGGAGATCACGCCGGAGGACGCCCACGCGGTGCGCGAGGACGCCATCGTCGCCACCGGCCGGTCGGACTATCCGAACCAGGTGAACAACGTGCTGCGCTTCCCCTACATCTTCCGCGGCGCGCTCGATGTCGGCGCCACCACGATCAACGAGGCGATGAAGCTTGCCGCCGTGGAAGCCATCGCCGGCCTCACCCAAGAGGAACCATCCGACGTCGCCGCGCGCGCCTATGGCGGCGCCATGCCCGCCTTCGGCCCGGATTATCTGATCCCCTCGCCCTTCGACCAGCGCCTCATCCTGCGCATCGCGCCCGCCGTGGCAAAGGCGGCGATGGATAGCGGCGTGGCGACGCGCCCGATCACGGACTTCGACGCCTATCTCGATCAGTTGAACCGCTTCGTCTTCCGTTCCGGCCTGATCATGAAGCCGGTCGTGGAAAAGGCGCGCGCCAGCGGTCAGCGCATCGTCTATGCCGACGGCGAGGACGAGCGCGTGCTGCGCGCCGCACAGATCGCCCTTGAGGAAGGCATCTGCACACCCATCCTGATCGGCCGCCCGGAAGTGGTGGAAAGCCGCGTCGAGCGCTACGGATTGAAGATCAGGCATGGCCGCGATTTCCAACTGGTCAATCCTCAAAAGGACGACCGCTACCGGGACTATGTCGACCTGCTGCTCGAAAAGGCCGGCAGGCAGGGTGTGACGCCGGAAGCCGCTCGTACCATCGTGCGTTCCTCCAACACCGTCATCGGCGCGCTGGCCGTGGAGCGAGGCGACGCCGACGCCATGCTGTGCGGACTGGACGGACGCTTCCTGCGCCATTTGGGTTATGTCGAGATGATCATCGGGCGCGCGCCGGGCGTGCGGGCGCTTTCGGGGCTGTCCATCCTGATCAACCAGGCCGGCGCGTGGTTCCTGACCGACACCTACGTCACAGACGACCCCACGCCCGAAGAGATCGCCGAAATGACGGTGCTGGCGGCCCGCGAGGTCGCCCGTTTCGGCATCGCGCCGAAGGCCGCCCTGCTTTCCGCTTCCGATTTCGGCTCGCGCGGCGGCGCTTCCCCCGAGAAGATGCGCGCTGCGGCCGACATCTTGCTGCGCGACCATCCCGACCTGGAGGTCGACGGCGAAATGCATGGCGACACCGCCCTTTCGGAATTGATCCGCGAGCGCGTCTTTCCCGCTTCCCGACTGAAGGGGCAGGCCAATCTGCTGGTCTTCCCCAACCTGGACGCGGCCAACATCACGCTGAACGTCGTCAAGCAGATGACGGAAGCGCTCCATGTCGGACCGATCCTCGTCGGCACGGCAAAGCCCGTCCACGTGCTCACACCGTCGGTCACCTCGCGTGGCGTCTTCAACATGAGCGCGGTCGCCGCCGTCGAGGCGATGGCCAGGGTCGAAGAACGCCGTATCTGAGCCGCCACGAACGACCCGCGAAGAAACAGGCCATGACGAATCTGGCCAGACGGCCATGAATCGTCATAATCACCGCCTAGAGGCTTTCCGGACGGGGGCGCTCACGACGCTTGCAGGATCGGTTCGTTTGATGCGGAGCCATGTTTCGGCGCAAATCGCAAGGAAAGTGCTGCTTGGCGCGGTGCTGGCCGCTTCTGCGCTCGCTTTCGTTTCCCTGCCGGCTCACGCCCAGTCGGCTATCTGCCTTCGCCTCGTCAACAATCTGGCGGCAATCGATTCGGGCGGCGGCTTCGCTTCCCCCTCGCCCCGCTATCAGCAATATGCCCGCGCGGTGAACGAGCAGGAGGCGCAGATCGCCAAGACGCGCCGCGCCGCGCAGTTCAATGGCTGCGACTCGATTTTCGGCCGCGGCCGCCCGGTCTGTGCGCGCATCGATGCGAGCCTGAACCAGATGTACGCCAATCTGAGCGAACTCAAACAGACGCGCGACCGCTTGTCGGGTTCGGGCGGCGAGAACTCCGCCCGCCGAAATGCCATCCTGCGCGAAATGCGGCGGTATGGCTGCGAAATGCGATCCGGCGGCAGCGAAACCCAGGCCAGCAACCAGCGGCCGCAGCGACGCTCTCTGCTCGAACAGATTTTCGGGATCCGCACCTACAACGATTACGGCCAGCGTTCCAACAACGCCTATGACCCCGACACCGGCCTGGCCAGCCGTTACGGCACGTACCGCACCTTGTGCGTGCGCAAATGCGACGGCTATTATTTTCCGATCAGCTTCTCGACGGTGCGCGAGCGCTTCGAGCAGGACGATCTGACCTGCCAGTCCATGTGTCCCGGCACGGATGTCGAACTCTTCATCCACGGCATGCCTGACCAGGAAAGCGAGGACATGATCTCGTATCGTACCGGCGAACCCTATCGCCAGCTTTCCACGGCCTTCGACTACCGCAAGCAATACAATTCCGAATGCACCTGCCGGTTCTCCTCGGGCTATCTCGCGGAGAGTTCCGGCGCCGTCGGCGGCGAAAACCAGAGCCGGGCGCGCATGTCCTTCGGGCAGCAGATCCCCTTGCCCGAATTCAAGAACGATCCGGGCCTCGATCCCGAAACGCTCGCCAACCTCGAAGGCGGCCTCACCGCCGGGGACGTCGATGCGTTGAGTGGCGAGGAAGAAAAGCCCGAACGGCCGGTCGCTTCGGCCAGCGGCAAGATCAGGGTAGTCGGGCCAGAATTCTTTCCCGTCCAATAAAGGGAAGCAGCCTGCCCATGTCGGGCCCGTGCTCCATGCCCGTCAGCGCCTTTCTGAGCGGCATGAACAACGCCCTTCCCTTGCGTCCGCTTCTTTCCTTTAGCGCCGTCGTCCAGCGCGACCAGCTCTCCGGATCGATTTCGCCGGGCGGCAACATTTCGCGGGCGAGCGCCAGGAATTCGCGATCGTCGTCCCCGATGACAGGTTCGGTGGCCATCAGCCCTTCCCACCAGGCGGTCGCATCGCCGACCTTGACGATATTCTCGCGCACAATTGGCCAGAAGCTTTCGCCCTGCCCCCCGAATGCATCGCCAGCAAAGCGGGCACTCACCTCGCTCCATTCGTAGGCGTGCACGAGTTTGGCGTTGAGCCCGTCCAGTTCCGCCATGTCGAACTTGGCGGCCGACTTCGAAATGGCCGTGAGGTCGAGCCGCTCGGCCAGCGCTTCGAGATCGCGCATTGCCTCCACGGAACCCGACATGCCGATCAGCACGGCAAGGCTCGCCACCGCCATCGGCTCGTAACCGGCTTCGGCAAGGTTGTGGATCGACAGCGAGCCGAGCCTTTTCGACAGCCCCTCGCCGCTCGCATTCATCAAGAGATTGTGATGCCCGAACCCGGGCGGCGTTGCGCCGAGCGCTTCAAACAGCGCGATCTGCACCGCCGTATTGGCAACATGGTCGTCACCGCGGATAATGTGACTCACGGAAAAATCGATATCGTCTACGACGCTCGGCAGCGTGTAGGGCCAGGTTCCGTCTTCACGCACCAGAACAGGGTCGGACATCGAGGCGAGATCGATCGTCTGCGGACCGCGCACCAGATCGTCCCATGTGATTTCCGTGCGCTGCGGGCTGAACGGGTCTCCTCCACCTGCGCTTGCGCCTTCGAAATTCGGCAGCAGGAAACGCCAGTGCGGTGTGCGGCCTTCGGCCTCGAACGCTGCCTTTTCCTCGGCCGACAATTTCAGCCCCGCCCTGTCATAGACGGGTGGAAGTCCCCTTGCCGCCTGACGTTTTCTCCTCCGGTCCAGTTCGTCGGGCGTCTCGTAACAAGCGTAGAGCAACCCGAGCGCCTTCAATTTCGCGGTGGCGGCGGCATATTCGGCCTCGCGAGCCGACTGGCGTTCGACACGGTCGGGCACGATGCCGAGCCAGGCCAGGTCGCGGGCGATGCCCTGCGCGAATTCCTCCCTGGAGCGCGCACGGTCGGTGTCGTCGTAGCGCAGGACGAACGTCCCGCCCCGCTGCCTGGCGAACAGCCAGTTGATCAGCGCCGTGCGGGCGTTGCCGATATGGATATTGCCGGTTGGCGACGGCGCGAAGCGTACCGTTGCGTTCATGATGCTTCATGCTTCCTGTGAAACGAATCCGGGCCTCGCTTTAGCGTTCAATGCGCCACGAGCGCAAGCGAACCTCCCGGCGCGCCGCTCTCTGCTCGCGCGACGAGCATGGCCCTTACGTAGTTTTGCTGGTTCTTTATGGGTTGATTACCTTTTCGCGCTTAGTTGTAACATGCATCAGGAGTTTGTGGATTCGCATCATGATCAGCCCCGCTTCCGAACCACGCTTTTTCGACCTCGCACCCATACCCATGTGGATCGAGGATTACAGCGGCATCAAGACACTCTTTGACCGCTGGAGAGATGAAGGCGTCAAGGATATCCGCGCATACCTCAGAGAGGACATATCGCGCGTCGTAGCGTGCTCGCGCGAAATCCGGGTATTGCAGGTCAACGCCAAGACGCTGGAACTGTACGAAGCGCGCGACATGGATCACCTCGTCGCCAATCTCGACATGGTTTTCCGCGACGACATGCTCGACAGCCATATCGACGAACTCGCGCAGCTCTGGGAGGGCAAGACCGAGGTATCCTCCAACGCCATCAATTACACGCTGGGCGGCCGTCGCCTCGACATCCAGCTTCGGGCTTCCGTACTGCCCGGACATGAGAAAGATCTCGCGCGCATCCTCCTGACGACGGAAGACGTCACCGAACGCGAGGAAGCGCGCCGTTACGCCGAGGGTGTCTTCGAACACTCGCCGGTATCGCTTTGGGTCGAGGACTTCAGCGGCATCAAGGCGCTGCTTGAGGAGGTTCGCTTCCGCGGCATCACCGATCTGCGCGTCTTCACCGACGTGCATCCTGAATTCGTGCGCCAGTGCATGAGCGAGATCCGCGTTCTCAACGTGAATCAGGCAACGCTCGACCTCTTCCGCGCACCCGACCGCAATACCCTGCTGCAACGCCTGGACGACATCTTCCGCGACGACATGGAAGCGCAGTTCCGCGAACAACTCATCGAATTGTGGAACGGCAATCTGCTGCACCACCGCGAAGTCGTCAATTACGCACTCGACGGCACGATACGCCATCTCCTGCTGCAATTTTCCGTATTCCCCGGCCATGAGATCGACTGGTCGCTGGTTCAGGTGTCCCTCACCGACATCACGGCGCGCAAGAAGGCGGAGGCCTATCTGGAATATCTCGGCAAGCACGACGTGCTGACGAGACTGCACAACCGCGCCTTCTACACCGACGAACTCAACCGCCTGGAACGCAAGACGCTGCGGCCCGTCGGCGCCATCATCATCGACCTCAACAGCCTGAAGGATACCAACGACAAGTTCGGCCACGATGCCGGCGACAGCCTGCTGCGCCGGCTGGGTGAAGTGCTCGGCGAAGCCGTGTCGCAGCCCAATTGCGTGGCCCGCATCGGAGGCGACGAATTCTGCGTGCTGATGCCGGGCGCCGAAAAGGCCACCGTTTCGGCCATGGTCGAGAACATCGCCAACGTGCTGAACATCAACAACCAGTACCATTCCAACGCGCCGATGAGCGTTTCGCTGGGTACTGCCGTCAGCGAGCCCGGCGAGAGCATGGAAGCACTCGTGCGCCGCGCCGATGCGCAAATGTACAAGCGCAAGAAGGAATATTACGCCAATCGGGATCGCCGCCGCGGCAAGAAAGAAGCCGCGGCCTAGCTGCCGGGTCAGCCTGCGTTGCGCGCAAGCGCCACACGGGAAGCGACCGCCATCGCCGCCACACACACCACGCAATAAAGGCTCATCGCGAATATTTGCGAGGGGTAAGGCACGCCTGCGTCGATCAGGAAACCGGTAATGCCCGGCCCGAGCGCCGTCGAGAACACCATCAACGCCACGATCAGGGACCTGATCGAGCCGAGATTGGCCGTGCCGTAGAGTTCCGGCCACAACGCTCCCGTCAGCGTTGTCGAAAAGCCGTAGGAAACGCCGAGCAGCGCCATGAACGCAAAGGCCGACCATTGCCCTTCGAACATGGCGAGCACGAAACAGGCGAGCGCCAGCGGCACCAGATAGACCGGCAGCAATCGCACGGCCGAAAAACGGTCGACCAGATAGCCTGTGATCAGCGCGAAGATGACGACACAGGCCGACATGAGCGTGAACGAGGCGGCGAAGGCCTCCAGCGACCAGCCGCGCAACTCGACCAGATAGACCTGGTGGAAGAAGATCGTCGTGCCGATGAAGGGCGGCGCCAGTACACCGGCCATCATGATATGGAAGAGAGGATCGCGCAGCGTTTCGGTGCGCGTCCAGTCGCGTACCGCGCGCGCCCTTTCAGGCGCATCGCCTGAGCGGGGCGTACGCTCGACCCGCATCGCCATTTGGATCGCCGGCATGGCAATGACGGCGAGCGTCAGGGCAGCGACATACCAGGCATTGCGCCAGCCGAGCGCGCCGGCGAGGAACACGAACAGGAAGGGAAAGCTCGCCTCGCCAAGGTTGACGCCGATGGCCGAGATCGAGACCGCGCGCCCGCGCTGTGCTGCAAACCATTTGCCCATCGCGGTCATGGCGATATGGCTCATCATCCCCTGCCCGAACAGGCGCAGGAAATAGATCGTCACCGCCAGCATGACGATCGAGGCCGACAACGCCATCGATATGCAGGCCAGCGCCAGCATCGCCACCGTCAGCCACACCGTCTGCACCACGCTCCAGCGGTCGACCAGCTTGCCGATCTGCGGCAGGGTCAGCGCGCTCGCCAGCGTCGCGACCATGTACAGCGCACCGAAGCCGCCATGCGACAAGCCGTACTCGGCACGGATATGCCCCGCCGACAACGAGATGAAGAAGGTCTGGCCGTAGGAGGAAAAGAACGTCAGCAGGAAGCCGCCTGCTACCCAGCGGGCATTCTCGCGGAGGAAGCCGGCAAGACTGTTCACGCGGCGGTCAGCCGGTCGAGCCGCATCTCGCTGCCGTCGGTCACGGGCCGGAAGCCGTAGCGGGCATACAGTGCTTGCGCATCGGATGTATTGAGGGTCCAGATCGAAACGGAGGCGAGTTCGGGGTGGCCGAGCAAGGCTTCCACCAGTGCCTTGCCGATTCCCTCTCCACGATGTTCAGGCCAGACGATGACATCGGAAATGCGGGCAAACATGGTTCGGTCGCCCGAAGCGCGGGCAAACCCCACCTGTTGTCCTTCGACAAGGGCGGATACGCAGATCGACTGCGCGAACGCCCGGCGATTGAACGCTTCGCTCCGGCCTTCGCCCCAATAGGATTGCCGGATCAGTTCCGACGTACGGGCGAGGTCGATGCGCTCCGGATCGAGGCTGATTTCGAAGCTGCTCATTGGATCCTAGCGATCCCGGAACCGGTTGGTGATCGGGTAGCGCCGGTCGCGACCGAAATTCTTGCGCGTGATCTTCACCCCCGGCGCCGATTGCCGGCGCTTGTATTCGGCGATGTAGAGCAGATGCTCGATGCGCTCCACGAGATCGCGTTCGTACCCGCGCGCGACAATGTCGTCGACCGCCATGTCGTGCTCCACCAGGCATTCCAGGATCGCGTCGAGCACCGGATAGGGCGGCAGCGAATCCTGATCGGTCTGGTCGGGCCGCAATTCGGCCGAAGGCGCCTTGTCGATGATGTTCTGCGGGATGACGATACCGTTCGGACCAAGGCAATCGGGCGGCAGGTTCTCGTTGCGCCAGGCCGCCAGCTTGTAGACCTGCATCTTGTAGAGGTCCTTAATCGGGTTGAAGCCGCCGTTCATGTCACCGTACAGCGTGGCGTAGCCAACCGACATTTCCGACTTGTTGCCGGTGGTGACCACCATCGAGCCGAA
>JAGRLL010000318.1 GCA_020441855.1 Nitratireductor sp. | reverse complement strand
GCCCGGCAATCGCTCGGGCAACATTTTCGGAAATTGCCATCAAAGTCAAACCGGCGAGGCGATCGGCGATGGCGTATTTTGACGCAAGTCCGATGAGGTTTTCCGACGAGCGCGGCGAGTAGAGCAACGCCGCGCCGCCGGCGCACGCATCAAGCGCCGACTCCAGTGCCGCTTTGCCGGGATCGCACAATCGGGCGCTGTAAAGCACGGTCTCGTCCACCTCGATACCGTGCGCGGCAAGCGTGGCAGCAAGATCGAAGGCTCGTTCCTTCGGCGCCAGATAGAGAAGGCGGGGCGTGGCTCTCGTCCCTGTGTTGGCCCGCGCCTCGTCAGGGATCAGTTCCGCGGCAATCAGTTCGGCCAGCGCGGCCGCCGTTCCCGGCCCGGCAACGGTTTCGCGAAACCCGGCCTGGCGCGCGGCGCGTGCCGTCGCCTCGCCGACGCAGAAGGCGGGCAATGCAAGAAGCCTCGACCATTCGTCCGGCTGTCGCGCGGCGAGGATGGAGATGGCGGCTGCGCTGGTGAATGCCAGCGCGTCAAACTGGGCTTGCGGCAGCGGCGCATCGCAATCGCTGTATTCCAGCAATGGGAGCAGGACCGGTTCGTGGCCGCGTTCGCGCAGGCGCGCCGCAATCGCCTCGCCGGATGCGCGCGCGCGGGTGACCAGCACCTTCATGTCGCACGCTCGCCCATGGAATTCAGGCCCAGTCGGCGAAGAAGGCTTCGCCGGCCTCGCTGCGCAGCGCGCCTGCCGCTTCCCGCCCGATTTCGGCCGCGCTGGTCGCCTGGCCGTCGAGGCGGATCTCGTGGACCTTGCTGCCATCGGGCGTGAGGATCATGCCGTGAAACGCGAGTGTCTCGCCATCAAGCCTGGCATGGCCGGCAATCGGCGTTCGACAGGAGCCGTCGAGCACCGCCAGAAAGGCACGCTCGCAGGCCAGCGCCGTGGCGGTGTCGGCATGGTTGACGCCGGCGAGCAATTCGCCGGTTGCGGTGTCTCCGGTGCGGGTCTCCACGCATATGGCGCCCTGTCCCGGCGCGGGCGGAAACAGGTCGAGCGGCAACAGCGAGGCGACGCGTTTTTTCAGGCCAAGCCGGTTGAGGCCGGCATGGGCGAGCAGGGTCGCATGGACCTCGCCTTCATCCAGCTTGCGCAGCCGCGACTGGACGTTGCCGCGGAAGGTGACGACTTCGAGATCGGGCCGCAGGCGGCGAATCAGCGCCTGCCGGCGCAGTGAGGAGGAACCGACGACAGCGTTCAGCGGCAGGTCGTCGAGGTTCTTGAATTTCGGAGAGACAAAGGCGTCGGCTGCCGATTCGCGCGGCAGGAAGCACGAGAGTTCCAGCCCTTCCGGCAACAGGGTCGGCATGTCCTTCGAGGAATGCACCGCCATGTCGATGCGTCCGTCGACAAGCCTTTCCTCGATCTCCTGCGTGAAAAGGCCTTTGCCGCCGATCTCGGCAAGCGGGCGGTCGGTGACACGGTCGCCCCTGGTCGAAATGACCTTGATCTCGACATCGAGCCCCGCATCCTGGTTGGCCTCGATCAGCCGCCGCTTCAGTTCCTCTGCCTGCGCAAGCGCCAGTTCGCTGCCGCGCGTGCCGATCCTGATCCGCCGGGTATCGTTACCGGTTTCGGTCCGTTTCGCGCTCGCATCGTCGTGTGAAGTCATCGTCATTCCCGCATCCCGCCGAACCACCATCGATAGCCCGGCATTTCCTTTTGAGGGTCCGGATGCTAATCGCACCTTGCAATTGTTCGGCCATTGCCGGACTGACTACAGGCTTTGTATCTGCTGCACAATGCGCGTCCTCGGGATAGAAACGAGCTGTGACGAAACGGCGGCGGCGATTGTCGGCCGCGGGCCGGATGGCGCGCCGCGCATCCTGTCCGATATCGTTCTGAGCCAGGTCGAGGATCATTCCGCGTTCGGTGGCGTGGTGCCGGAAATCGCTGCGCGCGCGCACCTGTCCGCGCTCGACCGGGTGATCGAGGCGGCCGTGCGCGAGGCAGGCATGGAGCTTCGCGACATCGACGCGGTGGCGGCAACCGGCGGGCCCGGCCTGATCGGCGGGCTCATCGTCGGGCTGATGACGGCGAAGGGACTGGCGGCGAGCCTCGGCAAGCCATTCCTCGCGGTCAACCATCTCGAAGCGCATGCGCTGACGGCGCGCCTTACCGACGGGATCGAATTTCCCTATCTGCTGCTGCTGGTCTCGGGCGGCCACACCCAGATCGTCGCGGTCGAGGGGCTCGGACAATACCGACGCTGGGCATCGACCATCGACGATGCGCTGGGCGAGGCTTTCGACAAGACGGCGAAGCTGCTGTCGCTCGGTTTTCCCGGCGGACCGGCGGTGGAGCGCGCGGCGGCGAACGGCGATCCCTCGCGGTTCGACTTCCCCCGGCCGCTCAGGGGTCAGGATACGCTCAACTTCTCCTTTTCGGGGCTGAAGACGGCGATCCGGATGGAGGCCGAGAAGCTTGCGCCGCTTGGCGAACAGGATGTCGCCGATCTGTGCGCCTGCTTTCAGGCGGCCGTGCGCGACGTGCTGGTCGACCGGGCCGTGCGCGCCATGGAAAGATTCAGGGAGGCATGGCCCGCAAACGAGGCGCCGACACTCGTCGCGGCGGGCGGTGTCGCCGCCAATCAGGTGTTGCGGGGCGCACTTGCGACGACCTGCGCGGACAGGGGCTGGCGATTTGTCGCGCCGCCGTTGAAACTTTGCGGTGACAATGCCGTCATGGTCGCCTGGACCGGGCTGGAGCGATTCGAGCAGGGCGAGACTTCGAGCCTTTCGTTCGCGCCGCGTTCGCGCTGGCCGCTGGACAGGGACGCCGAGGCCGTCATCGGTTCCGGCAAGAGAGGGGTGAAGGCATGAACCTGGCGCGGCGATGGTAGGCGAGATGGGAACGTTGGGAAAAGTTGCGGTTCTGGGCGGCGGTGCGTGGGCGACAGCGCTTGCCGACGTCGCGGTCAGGGCGGGCAACGAGGTCCAGTTGTGGGCGCGGGACGGAACGACGGTCGACGAAATCAATTCAGTGCATCGCAACGAACGCTATCTGCCAGGCGTCGATCTGGAGAAGGGCATCGCGGCGACCGGAGATTTCGCGCAGGCACTCGACGGTGCCGATATCGTGTTGATGGCGGTGCCGGCCCAGACCTTCGTGGAGATCACGGAAAGGATGGCGCCCATCCTGAAAGCCGGCACGGCCGTTGTCGGTTGCGCCAAGGGCATCGAACGCGCGAGCGGGAAGCTGCCGGGCGAAATCATCGCCGATGCCTTGCCCGGCTGTCCGGTCGCGTCGTTGTCGGGTCCGAGCTTCGCGCTGGACGTCTCCAGAGGTTTGCCGACAGCGGTTACCATCGCCAGCCGGCACATGGAATGGTCGACCTGGCTGGCGCGGCGGCTGTCGGCACGCACCTTCCGGTGCTATGCCTCGGACGACCTGAAGGGCGTCGAACTTGGCGGGGCGCTGAAGAATGTTCTGGCGCTCGGCGTTGGCGCGGCGCGCGGCCTGAAGCTGGGCGCAAGCGCCGAGGCGGCGCTGGTGGCGCGCGGTTTCGCCGAATTGTCGCGGCTGGCGCTGGCGCTCGGCGCGCGTCCCGAGACGCTGACCGGCCTGTCGGGTCTCGGCGATCTCGTGCTGACCTGTTCCGGGCCGCAATCGCGCAATTTCGCCTATGGCATCGCTTTGGGCGAAGGCCGGCCCCTGGAAGGGCTGAAGCTGGCGGAGGGTGTGTTCACCGCGTCCGTCGCGCTGCGGCTTGCGCGCCAGCACACCATCGAAGCGCCGATCATTGAAGCGGTGACGCATGTGATCGATCGCGATATCACCGCCGGAGAGGCGGTCGCCCGTCTGCTGGAGCGGCCGCTCAAATCCGAAACGCAATAGGAGCCGTGATGCAATACTGGCTGTTCAAGTCCGAACCCTTCAAATGGTCGTGGGAGATGCAGAAGGCAAAGGGCAAGGAAGGGCAGGAATGGGACGGCGTGCGCAACTACCTGGCGCGCAACAACATGCGCGCGATGGCGCTCGGCGATCGCGGTTTTTTCTACCACTCCAATGAGGGGCTGGAAGTTGTCGGGATCGTCGAAATCTGCGCGCTGGCGCACCACGATTCGACCACCGAGGACGAGCGCTGGGAATGCGTCGACATCCGCGCGCTTGCCGACGTGCCGAAACCGGTGACGCTCGCCGACGTCAAGGCAAATCCGAAACTGGCGGACATGTCGCTGGTCACCTCGATGCGGCTGTCGGTGCAGCCCGTGAAGGACGACGAGTGGTTGGAGGTCTGCCGCATGGGCGGGCTGGACGGCAAGACGCTGAAGAAATTGTGAGCGCCGCCCTTCAATCCCGCACTGCTTTCATCCTCGCCAATACCTCGGTGCTGACACCGCCGCACGTGCCGGAGATCAGGCTGCATCTGGCCGACGAGGCGCATGATCTGTGGCACAGGACGGAGGAAGAGCTGGAGACGATCGGCCTGCCGCCGCCCTTCTGGGCCTTTGCCTGGGCCGGCGGTCAGGGACTTGCGCGTCATATTCTCGACGCGCCCGAAAGTGTGCGCGGCAGGCGCGTTCTCGATCTGGCCAGCGGCTCCGGCCTCGTCGCCATCGCTGCTGCCATGGCGGGTGCGACATCGGTAACCGCGAACGATATCGATCCATTCAGCGAGGCGGCGGTGGCGCTCAATGCGCGCGTGAATGCGGTCGAACCATCATTCGACAATCGTGACCTGACGGGCGATCCCGCGCTGGCGGCTTCGTTCGACGTCGTGCTCGCAGGCGACGTGTTCTACGACCGCGAACTGGCAGGTGCGTTGACGCCCTGGCTCCAAAATCTGGCGGAAGCTGGCAAAACCGTGCTCGTCGGCGATCCGGGCCGGGCCTATCTGCCGAAGGAAAGGCTGGAGGCGATGTCCGTGCACGAGGTCGCGGTGACGCGGGCGCTCGAGGACATGGAGGTCAAGCGCACGACGGTGTGGCGTTTTGCTGCCTGATCCACGCCGGTCACCAGGTGCGTCTCGGTCCGGTATCGATGTGATAGAAGCCCTGTTTGTAGCGGGCATAGCCGCCGACCTCGCGCTGGGCCTTGATGAATTCCAGCACGCCCGGCGGGTCGCCGCGCACCGCGAAATCGACGGCGCGGCACGACAGGTGATAGGAGCGCGGCTTGCCGCCCTTCAGCCAGTTCTCGATAAGCCAGCGATGGCTGGAATGAACGGTGACCGGACCGTAGCGGCGCGAAACGCGGTTCAGCACTATCTTGAGGCGCAAAGGAACGCACCATGAGGAATCGTTCCATTTGATCGACACCGGATAGCGGTTGACGCCGCCCAGCGAGGCGCACGCCGACAGCACCGGCGCGAGCGCCAGCAATGCCGCCAGGGCGAATATCGGTGCTGAGCGGGCGGTGCCGCTGCGGCCGTGCCAGTCCATCCGGTCCTCCTACTCGAAACACATGCGGAGCGGACGCGCACACAATTGGCTCCGATTCATTAAATTTTTAATGAATCGGAGCTGGTCGCGACGTGTTGGTACTTGAATGCGGGGTGCGGATCAGGCGATTGTCTAATGGACTTGGCGACCGGAAACGGGGAAAACCCGCCCGGAAAGCCGCGGACGACAAGGCGCCGGGGCTGCGGCACCGGCAATTCGTGCCTGATACGCGTATTCTGGGAGGAAACGGATGACGACGGTTCATGTCCACAAGGTGAAGCCCGAATGGAAGAAGGATGCGCTGATCGACAGCGCAACCTACGAAGCCTGGTACAGGCGTTCGGTCGAGGACCCAGACGGCTTCTGGGCCGAACACGGCAAGCGAATCGACTGGATCAAGCCCTTCACCAAGGTCAAGAACACGACCTATGAATATCCGGACGTCTCGATCAAATGGTTCGAGGACGGCGCGCTCAACGTTTCCGCCAATTGCGTCGACCGTCACCTGGAGAAACGCGGCGATCAGGTTGCCATCGTGTGGGAGGGCGACGATCCCTCCGAAGACAAGAAGATCACCTATCGCGAGTTGCACGAGCATGTCTGCAAGCTCGCCAATGTGATGAAGGCAAACGGCGTCAAGAAGGGCGACCGTGTCACCATCTACCTGCCGATGATCCCGGAAGCGGCCTATGCGATGCTGGCCTGCACGCGGGTCGGCGCGGTCCATTCCATCGTCTTCGGCGGCTTCTCGCCGGATGCGCTGGCCGGCCGCATCGAGGATTGCCGTTCCGATTTCGTCATCACCTCGGACGAAGGCCTGCGCGGCGGCAAGAAGGTGCCGCTCAAGAAGAACACCGACAAGGCGATCGAGATCGCCGAGCGCGACGGCGCTTCGGTGCGCAACGTGCTGGTGGTCAAGCGCACCGGTGGCGATGTGGCGATGCTGGAAGGCCGCGACATCTGGTACCACGAGGCGATGGCGGAGGCTTCAGCCGATTGCCCGCCAGAGGAGATGAACGCGGAGGATCCGTTGTTCATCCTCTATACGTCCGGCTC
>JAGRLL010000317.1 GCA_020441855.1 Nitratireductor sp. | reverse complement strand
TTGCACATCTGGCAGTTCATCACCGCATTGCCCTCGACGATCTCGGCGAGCCGCTCGTCGAGCGTATCGAGCACCAGCGGATGGTCGTTGAGATAGTCCGCCTTGACGAATTCGATGTCGGGATGACGCTCGGCCACGGCATCCGTTGCGGCATAGATGCGTTTGACCAGAACGCCGGTGAACAGGAAATACGGAAAGACGACGATGCGCCGGTAGCCGAGCTTCGCGGCATGTTCCAGCCCCGGCTCGACCAGCGGGAAGGTGACGCCGGAATAACAGGTCTCCCCCCAGCCGAAACCCATGCCCTCCCAGAGCATGCGCATGACCTTGGCGACATTGGAATTGGCGTCGGGATCCGACGCACCGCGTCCGACCACCATCAACAGGGTTTCGTGGCGCGAGACCCTTTCCCCGGCCTTCTCCAGCGCCGCCTCGATGCGCTCGCCCGCCGCGCGCAGCATCTTGAGGTCGACGCCCAGTTCGCGCCCGTATTCGACGCTGACATCGGGGTGCGTCGCCGCCCAGGCGTTCAGAACGGAAGGAATGTCGTTCTTGGCGTGTCCGGCGGCGAACAGCATGCCGGGCGCGGCGAGGATGCGTTTCACGCCCGCTTCACGCAATTTGTCGAGACCCGAATGGATCACCGGATTGCAGAATTCCAGATAGCCGTAATCGACCGGCGTTTCGGGATGGCGCGCGCGCATCGCCTTCGCCAGCTTGGCGAACTCGTCGGCGGCATGCTGGTTGCGGCTGCCGTGGCCGCAGATCATGATCCCGGTATCGGGTGCAAATTTCATTGTGGGTATCCGATTGGCCCGCCGCTCAGGCGGTTTCTTCCTGGCTTTCGCCCGTGGCGGTTTCTTCTTCCGCCGCGTCGTCGGCCTCTTTCTTTTTCTTCTTCGGCAGCAGCGCCAGCGCGGCGGCGGCTGCCGCCAGCGCGCCATAGCCGAGCCAATGGCTGTGGCCTGCGATTTCGCCGATATGACCGAGATGCGCCTGTGCGGCCTGCGGCGCGAACAGCGCGGCAAGCCCGCAGAAAATGGCTGGAAGCGTGGTTCGGTTGGTCATGGGCATTCTCCCGGCGCGAATTCTGGAAAGGCGCCGGGCATGAGGCCCGCATGTCACCGATTGCGAAACTGGCCCGCGCTTGCGGGCAAGCGGGCCGCGAACACGACCCGTCAGCGTCGGACAGCTTCGGACTTGGCCCCCGGACTGGGTCGGCCGCACCGAAATCGGTTTCAGCCCCTTGTCCGCTTTCGGCGGAAACGGGGCGCCATCGTCACGGCGCCGACACTAGGCGTCGTCGCCAGCCGGGTCAAACGCTTTGGCGGCGTTCCACATGCCAAAAGCGACGTATCCCTGTTTGCCGGATTTTCATGTCTCGCGGATTGCCGTGATATCGGCCGGCGTCAGCCCGAGAATCGCGGCAGTGCGCCGTATCAATTCCGCTTCGTCGGCGTGCAGCTCGTTGTCGGACTTCGCCACCGACAGCATGTGGATCAGCAGCGAGCGCTTGCGCGCGACCGGAAGCTCGGCAAAGATCGCCGCAGCATTGACCGCCTTGGTCTCGTACCCGTATTCCTTGAGGAATTTCAGCACTTCCGGCACGTCCTCGTGCGGAATGGCGAAAGCGGTCTCGCAGATGCGGGAGAAATTCTCGAACTCTTCCGGCTGCAACACACCGTCGGCAAAGATCATCCTGACCAGCAGAATCAGTTCCGAGGTCAGTTCGATATCGTCGGCGACCCGGCGTACCGAGCGGTTGCCTTCGACGAAATTCCGGATCGACTGAAGGATGTTTCCCGCCATTCCCGCCCCTTTCTGCCATTCACGCACAAGCATGCGGGAAAGGCAGTCCGAAGACAATCCGGCTTGTATCCCCGTTGACGCCATTTTTTCGCGCCTTCCCGGCGTCTTCCCGACGATCTCCGGCGACAAGCAATTCGCCGCACGACTGGGTTCGCGCATTGTGGCCGCGAACAGCCTTGCCCCTGCCCGCCCCCACCCCTACTGTCTGCCCAGGGGCGGAACTGAAAAGCGAGTGGGGAACTTCATGCGCTGGAATTGGAGAATGGTTGCGGCGGGCCTGCTCACCGCCCTTCTTGCATCGGGCTGGGCCGCCGTGGCGTACGCCCAGAACGCCATGATCTGGCAGAGCGGCTCTTTCACCGACGAATCGGCAGGCGGCCAGCTGCGCGCCTACCTGACCTTCTCGGTACCCGAAACCGACAACAGCGCGGTCTACGCGTTCTGCATGGCCAATTCCGGCGT
>JAGRLL010000316.1 GCA_020441855.1 Nitratireductor sp. | reverse complement strand
ACTTCCCGCCGCGCCAGATCGGGCCTATCATGTCGGAAGTCCTGACCCTGGGCTTTCCCGACGAGAACGGCGAGGTGGTTCTCGCCAATGTCGATCTCAAGGTGCCCGACGGCGGCAGGCTTCATTGAACGGGACAGGGCTCATGTCGGGAAACAGGGAAACGGCCATGCTGGCGAGAACGGCTTTTGTGATCATGTTCGGCTCGGCGATGCCGGCTCTTGCCCAACAGGCGCCCCAGCAGGTCGTAACCGGCGATCCGACGGTCTCGGTCGAGGGTAACCAGGCGGCCACCTCGGGCGATGCGACCTCGGGCGGCAACATTGTCGTCGAAGGTTCGTCCAACGTGTTCATCAACGGCAAACCCGCGGCGGTGGTCGGCGGGACGACCAATTGCGGCGGCAAGGTCGCGACGGGCGCGGCGACCGTGCTTATAAACGGCAAGCCGATGGCCTCGTCGGGCAGCGTCGTAACGGGCTGCGCGCAGAATTGATCTCCGCGCCCGGATTGTTTCATCTTTTCCGGAACTGCTTCACAGCGGCATTCTGACGACGGCCCTGAGGCCGCCCATCGGACTTTCATGCAGATTGATATCGCCGCCATGGCTGCGCGCGATGTCACGCACGATGGATAGACCCAGGCCGGTGCCGCCGGCATCCTGATTGCGTGCCTCGTCCAGCCGCATGAAGGGCTTGAAGACCTCTTCGCGCTGGTCTTTGGGAATGCCGGGCCCGTCGTCGTCGAAGGTCAGCGTCGCCCAGCCATTGCCGCCCTTGACGCGGATGATCAGCGTATCAGCGTGGCGAAAGGCGTTGGAAACGAGGTTGGCGATCAGCCGGCCCATGGCATTGCGGCGCACGCGCATGAGAAAGCCCGGATCGCAATGGACCTCGAACTTCTTGCCCTTGGCCGCAGCCTCGCTCTCGTGGCGTTTCAGCAATTCGCCAATGTCGACCGATTCGACAGGCTCGCCGCCTTCGCCGCGCGCATAGTCGAGATAGCCTTGCAGCATGCGCTGCATTTCGTCGACATCGGTCTGCAATTCCTCGATCTCCGGCGTTTCGCCGACCAGCGCCAATTGCAACTTGAAACGGGTCAGCACGGTCCGCAAATCGTGACTGATGCCGGTCAGCATGTCGGTGCGCTGCTGCAATTGCCGCTCGATGCGCTCGCGCATCTGCAGGAAGGCGAGGCCAGCCTGACGTACCTCGCGGGCGCCGCGTATGCGAAAATCGGTCGACATTTCGCGCCCCTTGCCGAAGCGCTCTGCGGCGTCGGCCAGTTGCTGGATCGGCCGGATCTGGTTGCGCAGGAAGGCGATGGCGATGATCAGCAGTACCAACGACGTGCCGACCATCCACACAAGGAAGATGTGGCTGTTGGAGGCATAGGCCGAATTGCGCTTGGCAAAGACACGCAGCACGGCGTCGGGATTTTCGAGGCGGATGCGGATTTCCAGAAGGTCGGAATCGCCGACGGTGTCGATCCAGAAGGGGCGACCGATCTGTCCGGCGATTTCGTTGCGCAGGACATCGTCGAGAATTGAGAAGAACGGCTTGTAGACGGCAGGGGGAAAGGGATCGGGCGGCAGGATCGCGATGTTGAGGTCAAGACGGTCGCGCGCGATGCGGACGATGGCCGCATGGTCCTCGGTCTGGGGGTAGGTTTCGATAACGTCGATGATGGCGGCAATGTCGGAGGTCACGGCCTTCGACAGGCGCTGCGTGACCAATTGCCAGTGACGCTCCATGAAGACGAAGACGAGCACCGACTGGAGCAGCACCATCGGGGCGATGATGATGATGAGCGAACGCTGATAAAGACCCTTGGGCATGTGCGCTGAAACCCAGCGCGCAAAAACGCGCCACGGATTGCGGCGGAAACGCGAGGAGGGGAGTTCACCGTGTTCGGCTGCCAAATTGCGCCCCTTCCAGCCCAATTGCGAGGCGTCGTCGCTCGGCGTGCGGCGCCAAATTCGACCTGCCTTATGCCGGCGGACGGGCGATCAGTCTACACAAAGCTTGTAGCCGATGCCACGCACGGTCTGAAGCCATTTCGGATTGGCGGGATCGTCCTCGATCTTGCGGCGAAGGCGGTTGATCTGGACATCGATCTTGCGCTCTCCCGAATGACTTTCGGAGCCGAGCAATTCATGGCGGGCGATGGTCTGGCCGGGATGAGTGGCGAACGCCGTCATGATCTCCTGCTCGCGGTCGGTCAGCCGGACAGGCGCGCCGGATTTCTTCAATTCGCGTCTTGCGACCGAAAAGACGAAGGGACCGAAGGTCACCTGTTCGATGGCAATCGGCGCGGGCTTGGCAGTGCGCTTGAGGATCGAGGATATTCTCAGCAGCAATTCGCGCGGATCGAACGGTTTGGGCAGGTAATCGTCTGCGCCGGCCTCCAGGCCCTCGATGCGGTGGTCGATCTCGGCCAGCGCGGTCAGCATGAGGACGGGCACGAAGGCGGAGGTTTCTCGCAGCGACCGGGTAAAGGCCACGCCGGTTTCGCCCGGCATCATCACGTCGACGATCAGCAGATCGAATTCCATCGATTCGAGCTTGTGGCGCGCTATTGCCGCGTCGGCCGCCACAGAAACGCGGAATCCATGTTCGCCCAGATAGCGCGACAGCAATTCGCGGATGCGCCGGTCGTCGTCGATGACCAGCAAGTGGGGCGCGTCGTCGTCCGGCGCCTGGTGGGCGATGGCGGTTCTTGCTTGCTCCAAAACCTGATCGGGCGGCATGTTCACATCCCCGGGGCTCAAGGCGTCCATCATCCGGCGACCGCTATTCGGCACTTTGGGCAAGCGCGTCGAGCAACTTGCGATCCTGCTTTTCCATCATAGCCTGCATGAAGCAGGCTACCGATTCCGCGTCGCCAAGACCACACGCATCAAGTGCGTCAGCGATGCGGCGAGACTGTGGCCGCGACAATTCCAGGATGAGTTCATGGCCGGCGCGCGTTGGATAGAGGCGGCGCTGACGGCGATCCGAACGGCCGGTCAGCTGGCGGATATGGCCGGACTGGATAAGTTCGCGAAGCACGCGCGACAAGGATTGCTTGGTGATGCCGAGAATGGCGATCAGTTCGGCGACGGTCATGCCGGGCCGGCGGCTGACAAAGAACAGCGCGCGGTGGTGGGCGCGGCCAAAACCGAAACGGGTCAGGATCCGGTCCGGGTCGCCGGTGAATGCGCGATAGGCGAAGAAGAGCAACTCGATATTGGCGATCTGGGGAATGTCCGCGGTGCCGATCGGACTGGCGACCACGTCGTCGGGGCTTTGTGTGTCCGCCTTCATTTCATTCTGTCTCCCTGACGTGACGCCGGATCCGCCGGCAAGTCATGCAAGCGAAAAATACGTCAGTACTATTGACATATTTTTCGCTTGCGCCTAGGCTCGATACATAAGCAAAAGAACGGCGTGACGATACAATGGGCACGCCGAAAGCGGGAGAAAATGCCATGGCGTCGGTTCCATTCGACCAATTGGGCGGATTCATCTGGTTCAACGGCGAGTTCGTCGCCTGGGAAGATGCACGCGTGCATGTGCTGACGCACGGCCTGCATTATGCAAGCGCGGTTTTCGAGGGCGAGCGGGCGTATGAGGGCCGCATCTTCAAACTGGAAGAGCATACGGCCCGCCTGTTCAAATCGGCCGAACTCCTGGGTTTCAAGATTCCCTTTACCCAGGAAGAGATCAACGCGGCCTGCATCGAGGAAGTCGAGCGGCAGGGCCTGCACAACGCCTATATCCGCCCCATCGCCTGGCGCGGCAGCGAAATGATGGGCGTTTCGGCGCAGAACAACCGTATCAATGTGGCAATCGCCGCCTGGGAATGGCCAAGCTATTTCAAGCCCGAGGAACGGCTGAAGGGCATTCGCCTGGACATCTCCGACTGGCGCCGTCCCGATCCCAGAACCGCGCCGTGCAAGTCGAAGGCGGCCGGTCTCTACATGATCTGCACGCTGTCGAAACACACCGCCGAAGCCAAGGGCTACGCCGACGCGATGATGCTCGACTGGCGCGGCCAGGTTGCGGAAGCCACCGGCGCCAATATCTTCTTCACCAAGAACGGCGTCATCCACACGCCGACGCCGGATTGCTTCCTCAATGGCATCACGCGCCAGACGGTTATCGAACTGGCGCACCGGCGCGGCTACGAACTCGTCGAACGCGCGATCATGCCCGAAGAATTGCCTGATTTCGAGGAATGCTTCCTGACCGGCTCCGCGGCCGAAGTGACGCCCGTTTCGGAGATCGGGCCCTATCGCTTCACCCCCGGGGCCATCTGCAAGCAATTGATGGCGGACTATGACGCCGAGGTGCGTGGACGCCCTGCCGTCAAGGCTGCCTGAACGATACAGGCAGGCGATACCGGCGGACGACACGTGTGATTGAGCGCATGAAACCAATGTCGAGACCGGCGGCCTTTGGCCGCCGGTTTTGCGTTTGGCTGTGGATGAATCCAGGTGAATCGTCTTTGAACCTTCGTCCAAGGCGCGTATGAATCTCTTGCGACAAGAAGGTTCGCTTCCGTGCGTTGCGGATGCGAACATCACAAGACGGGAGTAAATTAATGGAATCTCTAGTTCCGATCATCATTCAGGCGATTTCCGGCGTAGTCGGAGGCGCGACGATCAATTCGGTGCTGAAACAGGCAGCGATGGCAATGTTGCCGAAACTGATTTCCGGCGTTGTCGGCGGTGTCGGCGGCGGCATGGCGCTCGGTCCCGTGATTGCCGGCATGATGGGCGGCGGCGGCGCGATGAGCACCGGCTCGATCGTCGGCGACATTGTCGGCGGACTGGTCGGCGGCGGTGTACTGAACGGCGTAGTCGGCGCGGTTCTGGGTGGACGCAAGTAGCAGTTCGTCCATCTTGGGACTTGCGAGCGGCGGGTTGGCGAACTAGGCCTTGCCGGTAACAAACCGGAGGGGCCAGATGACATCGCCAGACAACGCTCAAGAAAACGAGACCGGCGCGAAGCGTGGCAGCGGCAGGCTGCAGGTAGCCATCGTGCCGGTCACCCCCTTTCAGCAGAATTGCACGCTGATCTGGAACAGCGAATCGAAGCACGGCGTGGTGATCGATCCGGGCGGCGATGTCGAGACCATCCTGGACGCGATTGCCCAGACCGGCATGAAGGTCGACACGATCCTGCTCACCCATGGCCATATCGACCATGCCGGCGGCGCCGAGGCATTGAAGAAGGCGCTGGGAACCGAGATCGTCGGTCCGCACATCGCCGACAAGAGCATGCTCGGCAATATCGAGAAGCAGGCGGAGATGTTCGGCGTCGGCGGCGGCTTTCAAAACGCCTATCCCGATCGATGGCTCGAAGAGGGCGATACGGTCGATATCGGCGGCCATCCATTCAAGGTGCTGCATTGCCCCGGCCATGCGCCCGGCCATGTCGTCTTCATCAACGAGGACGCCCGCTTCGCCCATGTCGGCGACGTGCTGTTTTCAGGCTCGATCGGCCGTACCGATCTGCCGGGCGGCGACCATGCCGCACTGATCGCCTCGATCAAGCAGAAGCTCCTGCCGCTCGGCGACGATATCAGCTTCGTCTGCGGGCACGGGCCGGGCAGCACGTTCGGACGCGAAAAACAGAGCAATCCGTTTCTGGTCTAGATCCGCTCGGATTTTGCACGCATCGGACGAGCGTTCGTGCCGCCGTGCCTCGCGATCACCGCTGGCGCATGCGAGCGCGTGCGCAAGGGTCGCTATTCGTGAAGGCGCGTGTGTGAAGGTGAGGGCGTGAGGGATCGGTATGTTTCCAAGAAGCGTCTCGACGCCTGGAAACACACCGGCTCGGGTCCTGTGGGGTCGTCGCCAACACCTGGGTATTGGGGGGGTGGGTGGTGCTGATCCCTCACACCATATTCGTTATGTAATTATCCTTGATATGGGGTTAACGCGGCGACCCAAATGACGCCAAAGGTTCCCATTCAGCCATTTTTTGGCAAATTTAGTGCAATAAATACTTCTCGACGCCGCTGGATCGCGGCATCGGCACGCCTTGAAAATCCTGCGCGGGTCAATTGCCAGTCGGAAACGAAGGGGGCAAACGACCTGATTGCGCGGGTAGCGTCTGAGCTACAGAACCTGCAGGTTGACCGCTTTCGGTCCCTTGCCGCGACGGTCCGGTTCGGTCTCGTAGTTCACCTTCTGGTTTTCGGCGAGGCCGGTTAGACCGGACGCCTGTACAGCCGTAATGTGAACGAAGATATCGGGGCCGCCATCGTCCGGCTTGATAAAGCCGTAGCCCTTGTCGGTGTTGAAGAACTTCACGACGCCGCTTTGGCTCATGATTAGATTTCCCTCATGTCATTCCGGTTCGCCTGCAGGTGAACCGGGGATCCTTCCCATACATTCTCGCCTCCCGCCGGCTGGTCGAGACCACATCCGCCGGGAAACTTCGCCACCCGTCCCCCCTTGAAAGAGAGTCCGGTCAACAGGTGCATTTTGTCAGTCGTGGAAAGATCCCTATTGCCGTGCAGCCTCAAACCAGACTTGCCATGAAGCGGCTAACCCATAAAGGGTGTTCGCCTGCCACAAGCCCAAGCGCACCCGGGAAATCTATTGGCGCTCCCGGCACGCCATTCCCGCCTCCGTCTGCAGACGATGGGCACACGGCCCACGCTACCCCAACTCCCCGTCGGAAACACACTGCCACTAACGGTATCATCTACGCGCGGCGACGAGCTTATGCGGTCTTTCATTCGAGTTCGCAAAATGCCCGAACGAGGCAAAGAGTGCTTGGTTTTGATAGGATTGACAAGCGAAACTTTAGTGTCAGGCGCCGCGCGCGCCGCATGTTCGTCCCGTAAATCCGGGGCCGGGCCATTCCTGCCGGGCGGGCGCAGGACATCGGGAAAGGCCTGGAGTCGGGGTCATCCGCCCAAATGCGCGACCACTTGCCGGCGGTGCGGACGATCGCGATGTTCGAACAGGTAGACGCCCTGCCAGGTGCCGAGCGCCGGCCGACCGTGGGAGACCGGAATCGAGAGCGAAACCTGCGTCAGCGCCGCCTTGATGTGGGCCGGCATATCGTCGGGGCCTTCGAGGCGATGGACCAGAAACCCCATCGACGGATCGTCGGCGCGCGGCACCAGCCGCGAGAAGAAGGCCTGAAGGTCGCGCTGGACGTCGGGGTCGGCATTTTCCTGCACGAGCAGCGAACACGAAGTGTGGCGCACGAACAGCGTCACAAGGCCGGTTTCAATCCCTGTTCCTCCGACGAAGCGCAGTACCTCGCCGGTGAACTCATAAAGGCCGGGGCCGTTCGTTTCGATTACGAATGTGGTCTGCATGGCAGGCTCGCCGCGCCCGGTTTGGAAAAGACGGGGTTACTATGCTGCCACCCGCTTGCGCGGACAAGGCGGGGAAACGGCTAGAACGCAAGCTGAAAGAGCAGGCCGGCAAGCACGGCGCCGAGCAATCCCAGCCCCAGATAGGCGGCGAAGACCTCGCGCCGCACGAGCGCCCAGACCGCGGCCATGGCGGGTATGGAAGAAACCGCACCGCCAACCATGAAGGCCATGCCTGCGCCGGGGCTCATTCCCTGCGTCATCAGGCCGGCTACGAGGGGAGGGGCGACGTAGGAATTGAGATAAGCGGGCATGCCTATCATGGCGGCGAGCGCAATCGGGCCGATACCCTCGCCGCCGACTGCGACCGCGATCAGCGATGCCGGAACATAGGTGATCAGCAGCGCCTCGAGCACATAGGCGAGCGCCAGCCATTTGACGAGGAAAAGCGCGTTTTCGATCAGCTGATCGCGGAAGGTTGCGCGCCTTTGCTCCTCGCGCCAGAACTGCCAGGCCGGCCGGCCTGAAAAGGGCGAGGGGCCGCATCCGCACGTGCGCGCCGCGATGCCACGGCCGGGATTGGCGAAGAAGCCGGCTGTCGTGAACGCCTTCATCGCAAGGCCCCCGAACAAACCCAGTCCGACGGCTGCCAGAACCTTGCCGATGGCAAAGGACCAACCGAGGGCGGCAGCGGTGATGAGGACCGTCGGCGGATCGATCAACGGCGAGGAAAGCCAGAAGGCCATGATTGCCGGTAGCGGCACGCCGACCGCCAACAGGCCGGCGACGAAGGGAAGAACCTGGCAGGAGCAGAATGGCGCCAGACCGCCGAACAGGGCGGCGAGAACGATCATGGTGGTCTCGCGACCCTCGAATGCGCGACCGATCGCGGCCTCCGCGCCGGCGGCCTTGAGCCAGGCGATCAACAGGGTGGCAAAGACGACATAGGGCAGGGTGCCGGCAAAGGCGGCGAACGCCAGGTGCGCGACAGGCCCGGTGTTGGCGCCGTCGAGCAAGAACACGCCCAGGAACACGGCAACGACGATTGTCCATGGCGACATCAGCGCGTTTTTGATGCGGGTCTGCCAATCGCCTCGCCAAGGGGCGGTTGCGGGTTCGACTGCCTGCGCCATTTCAGTTTTCCCTGGATTCGGCCACGTCGGCGCAGCACTGCTTGAGGATGTAGCCGGCCAGCATGTCCAGCCGGTCAAAGACGGCGCGGTTCAATACGCTGCGGCCGACCTTGTTCTGGTCGACGAGGCCGGCGGAGGTGAGAAAGCGCAAGTGATGGGCAAGCGTCGAAGCGGGCATGCCCGAGCGCTCCTGAACCTCGCCAACGGTCAACCCTTCCGCGCCTGCCCTGACCAGGATGAGCAGAACCTGCAGGCGGGCCTCAGAGCCGATGGCGGCGAAGCCCTGCGCGGCTTCCTCGATGGTGATGTCTGTCAATAATGTATCCATATAACCAGTTTTATAGTTATATAATACCCTGTCAAGCCGTCCGCATGAATGCCGCATGGCGGATCACGAGAAGATGGTGTCGCCTTGTTCCTTAATGAGCTGGCGGGCCTTGCGCAGCGTTGCGTCGACTGCGTCCTCGGCACTCGGAAGCAGATCGGCGCGGATCATGCGATGCTGCCTTGTCTCGCCGTCGATCTCCTTCGAGATTGTGGCGCAAATCCTGTATTGGCCGCCTTCCGGGATCGGCGCGGCTGTTATCAGATAGCCTTCGTGCTCGACCGGGTCGATCTTGAGCCCGCCGCCCGAACCGCCGAAGAGCTTTTTGAAGAAAGACATGGCAACTCCCTGTTCGCCGGGAATTTAGGCGCAACGGGATCGGGTGTCGAGGCGGGCAATTGCGAATGCGCTATTTGCTCATCAGCCTTGTCGCCAGTTTCGGCGCTATTGCCGACAGAAATGCAATGATGCGCGCGGTGCCGATCAGCGCCCTGTCCCGCGTGCCGTCCATCGCGTCGATGATTGCGTCTGCTGCCTGTTCCGCCGTGATCTTGCCCTTGCCGATTTCTGGCCCGCGCCCCTCGGTCATGGCCGTGGCGACGAGTGGCGGAAAAATGTCGAGAACGCGGAGCTCGCCGCGGGGGAATTGCGCGCGCAAGGCGGTGGAGAACATTCTCAGGCCCGCCTTGGTAGCGCTGTAACAGGCAGCATCGTCCTTCGGCGCGAAGGCCAGCGCGGAAACCAGATTGACCACGAGAGCGGACTGGCTGGCGCGCAATTGCGGCAACAGCGCCTTCGTCAGCACGATGGGCGCGGTCAGATTGGTCGTCACTTCGTCGATCATCACCGCGGCCGAGCAGGCCGGATCGACGAGGCGATGCTGATCCTGCACGCCGGCATTGTTGATGAGAACATCGAGATCGCCGTTCCAGCCGCTCTCGGCGAAATCGCGCAGGGCCTGTGGGTCGGACAGATCGAGCGCGACGGTTTCGATCTCGGGAAATTCGGCGACCAGCGCCCCCAGTTTTTCGCGATTTCGCGCCAGCGCGACGATGCGGTTTCCCCGTGCCGCCAGCTTCAGCGCCAGCACGCGCCCGATGCCGGCGCTTGCCCCCGTGATGAGAATGCGTTTGTTTTGCATCACTTCGCCTCCGTTAAAGATGACGGAACCTTGTCGTCCTTCAGGGGCGGCAGCGCATTAACCCGGGTTAAGCCGATGTCCTTGACGACCCAAAAGCTGTTTTGCGCGCTGGCGTCGGAACCGCTTCGCGGCATGGACAATCTGATGAAGCGTGTCGTCCTGCGCAGCTATCGCGCAGGTGCGACCATCTTCGCCGCTGGCGACAGGCTCCACGATCTCAGGATCGTCCGGTCCGGTTTGCTCAAGCTGTGTTACGTACTGCCTTCGGGCGACGAATGGATCAAATCGCTGATGGCGGAAGGCGCGTTCTTTTCCTCCATTGCCGCGCTTCAGCCCGCGGGAGAGGCGAGTTTCGATGCGGTGGCGATCGAGGCCTGCGAAATCGAATGCCTGCCTTTCGCCCCGCTCATGGATCTTGCGCGTGCGGATGTGGCCTGGGCAGGTCTCGTCAACGAATTGCTGCTTGCCTACGCTACCCGCAAGGAATTGCGGGAGCGCGATCTTCTGACGCTCAAGCCCGAGGCGCGCTATCGAAGGTTCGCCGAAACCGAACCGCAAATGGTCGGTCGCGTCGCGCAAAAGGACCTTGCTGCCTATCTCGGCGTGACGCCGGTGGGCCTTAACCGGATCATCAGGCGGGTGGAAGGCAAGCGCTAGCCTGCCTTGAGCAGCGGCACGGCGAGCTTGGCCGCGGCGATGAGGAAGGGAAGGCCGTGCATGGCGAAATCGAAAATGTCGACCGGACGCGAAAGCGTGCCCGAGAACAGCATTTTCAGCTTCTCCCAGATGTGCGGCTCGGGGAAGAACGGCGCCAGGCCCAATGTCAGGCAGGCAAGGATGACGAGGTTCCAGGGCAGGTTGTTGAGCCCTGTGATGACAGATTCCATGAGTGTGCTCTTAATATTAGTAATTACTAATATTCTAAATGGCACGATCCCGCCAGGATTTCAATAGGCGGTCGCCGCCCCCTGAGGCAGTGCGGTTCACGACCATTGGCCCGGCGGTGATCGTTGTCTACCGCGAGGGCAAACCGCGATCCCTCCACTGCGCCTGGGGTATCGGCTCGCCGACCCTGTAGCTGAACGACACGACACGGGTTGCCTCCTGGTCGACCTCGCAGCGGAAGCTGAGATCGTACCACTGGCCATTGGACCTGAACGCACCCTTGCGCACCTGCAATTGCGTTCCCTCGTCAAGCCGGTATGCCGGCAGGAGGTCCGGCCAATAGGGCGGGTTGGCGGCGCGCAATTGTTCGCGCAACACGGAGGCGCAAAGTTCTCCGGCGCGCAGCCCGCGCGGAGTTGAATTGATCGCCGTGGTAGCGGTGGGGCCGCTGCTGTCGCTCTGCGAAAAGTGTGTGCCGGGCAGGCCCTGGGCCGCGCGCCGGGCGGGCGGCTTCGGCGCCGGCTCGGGAACCGGAATGCGGGCGAGGTCGGGTATCGCCGGCAATTCGGCATCCACGGTTTCGTCAGCAGGCGCGTCGGCTTCAAGCAGGGCGGGTTCATCGGTCATTTCCGCGGCTGGGGGCTGCGGCGTTGTATCGGCCTCTTCGTCCAGGGGTTCGGGCGTGGGCCCGGCTTCGTCTGCGGGTGCCGCCGGTTCTGCCTGTGCATCGCGGGCGGCGTTACCCTCGGCATTGGGTGTTCCGGCATCCTTTTCACCGAACTCGAAAACCGGCCGCAATACTGGCGGCATCGGTTTCTCGCGTGCCTCGGCTGTCTCGGATTGAGGGGGCGGTTGCGGTGCTTCGACCTCCGGGGGCTTCTCCTCCTCCACCGCCTGCTCGGGTTCCTCCTGCTTCGGCTCGGGTGGCTCCTCGGTCTGTGGCGGCGGAACCAGTTCGACGTTGATGGGCTGCGCCTCGTCGGGGTCGTGGTGCAATTGCGGCAAGCCGAAAATCAGCAGCGCGGCTATCGCCGCGTGCGCGAAAAGCGAGGCGGGGACGCCCCAATCGAATTTCAGCCTTTCTGGCGCCTGCAGCATTGCGTGTGGACCGGTTGGAGCTTTGCGGCTGCCAGATCAAAATGGTGGCAACGTGGCGAGGCGATTTGCGGCCCCGGCAAATTCCATTATTAAGTCCGCGGCAAATGAAGGATGCTGGAATGACCGAAGCGAGAGTACTGATCGCGGGTGGCGGAATTGCCGGACTTGCACTGGCGCTGACCCTACACCAGATCGGTGTGCCGTGCACGGTGCTGGAATCGGTCCGCGAACTCAAGCCTTTGGGTGTCGGGATCAACCTGCAGCCCAATGCCGTGCGTGAGCTTTACGACATGGGCATAAGCGCCGAGGACCTCGATACCTGCGGCTTGCCGGCGCGGGAATGGGCGCTTGTCGGCCTGAATGGCAAGGATATCTATGCCGAGCCGCGCGGGCTGCTGGCCGGCTACAACTGGCCGCAATATGCCGTGCATCGCGGTCGTTTCCACATGCTGCTGCTGGCGAGGGTTCGCGAGCGGCTGGGCGAGGGCGTGGTGCGCACCGGATGCCGCATCACGGGTTACCAGCATGTCGATGAAGGCATTGAAGTCGACATCGAACACGTCGATGGCACGCATTCGCGCGAGATCGCCAGCCTGCTGATCGGCGCCGACGGGATAGGCTCGGCGGTCAGGGCGCAGATGCATCCGGGCCAGCCGCCGGTCCACTGGGGTGGAGCGGTGATGTGGCGCGGCACCAGCAGGGCCAAGCCGATCCGTACGGGCTCGTCCTTCGTCGGTCTCGGCACCCACAAGCAGCGCATGGTGATCTACCCGATCTCGCATCCCGATCCGGCCACCGGCGAAGCCGACATCAACTGGATCGCGGAAGTCACCTATGACGATCCGGGCGAATGGAAGGAGGCAGGCTGGTTCAGGCCGGTCCCGATCTCCGACTTCATCCACCATTTCGAGGACTGGAAGTGGCACTGGCTCGACGTGCCGGCGCTGATCCGCGGTTCGGATACGGCTTTCGTGAATCCGATGATCGACCGGGACCCGGTGGAAACATGGGTCGACGGCAGGGTGGCGCTGATGGGTGATGCAGCGCACGCCATGTACCCGACCGGTTCCAACGGCGCGAGCCAGGCGATCATCGATGCGCGCGCACTGGGCGTCGCGGTGCTGGAAAACGGCGTATCGGCGGCAGCGCTGAAGGCCTATGACGCCGCGCTTTGCGGGCCGGTATCGCAACTGATCCTGCGCAATCGCGGCGCGGGTCCGTTCGGCCTGCTCAACATGGTCGACGAGCGCTGCGGCGGGCATTTCGACGATATCGACAACGTGGTGCCGCCGAACGAGCGTGCCGAGTTCATGGCCGGTTACAAGGCCGCCGCCGGCTTCGCCATCGAAAAGCTCAACAACGCGCCGGGAACGATCGCACAAGGGGCGAGGGTGGGGTGAACCGGCCGGCTGGCCGGCGTTCGATCCGGGTGACGCCGATGCAGGTGGCGCAACCTGAATGACATGCTTGCGCTAGTCGACCAGAATCTTGGCGTGGAACAAACCGTTCGATGTTCCCCAGCCTTCGAGCTCGACCTGCATTCCCGTTCTGAGATGCCGACGAATGTTTTCCGGTACGTTGCACACCGCGCTGAGGCCCATCGGCATGTTGCGCAAGATCACGGGTGATCCGCACCTCCTGCCGGCACGTGAGCGCGTCGCATCGTCGACTTCATAGCGCAAGACCACCTTTTTACCGGCGGCCAGTGCCAGCGCCATCGGACAGGTTGCGACAATCGTGGCACCGGCTGCCCATGCAAGCATGGCCGCACCGAATGTCGAGACGAGAAATCTGCCGACCAGGCCCGATCCCCTCCTGCCGCCGGCTTCTCCCGCCCTCTTCACGAACAGCAATGGCCAGGCAACAAGAAAGCACAGCGCCGCGAGCCCGTAAGCAAAGGTCCCGGTCAGTTCGAACCACGACCGGGAAGGCAGGAACGGCCGGTCGAAAATCTG
>JAGRLL010000315.1 GCA_020441855.1 Nitratireductor sp. | reverse complement strand
GGTGCAGAAGAACCTGCTGCGCGACAGGTTTGCCACGATGTTCACGGCATCCGCATAGGCTGCAGCTCATCCGCACCGTTTCGATAGCGACACCTTGTCGATTTCGAAATAAGGCAATTAATCCAGCAAGTTACAATATTCAAGCCGGCGTTATTTGTTGAATGCTCATTCAATAATCGACGCAAAAGGGCTTCTTCAGGTTGCCTTGCCCGTGGGCTTGGCCTACCCTTCCGGCATCAAAACACCTCATGTCGTGACCCCAAAAACAGCGCGCGGGACGTAGCACCCGCAACTGCAGAGGAGACGTCTTGATCATAGGGAACGCCGGACAAGGCGGTGGAAAGAGGGAGACCACAGCGGCTGTTTCGGTCGAGCGTGTCAGCAAGGAATTCGGGGCTGGCACATACGCCTTTCGTGCGCTCGACGACGTTTCGGTGGAAATCGCGAGCAACGAATTCTTCACGCTGCTCGGACCATCGGGCTGCGGAAAGACGACTTTGCTGCGCCTGATTGCCGGGTTCGAGACGCCGACCGGTGGCGATATCCGCCTTGCCGGAGAGCGGATTGTCGACCTGCCGCCGTTCCGCCGGCCGATCAACACCGTGTTCCAGAGCTATGCATTGTTTCCGCACATGAGCGTGCGCCAGAACATCGCGTTCGGTCTGGAAATGCAGAGACGGCCAAAGGCGGAGATCGCGCGGACCGTCGACGAAATGCTGGCGCTGGTGAAGATGGAGGCGATGGCCGATCGCACCATCAACCAGATATCGGGCGGCCAGCAGCAGCGCGTGGCACTGGCCCGGGCGCTGGCGCCCAAGCCGCTGGTGCTCTTGCTGGACGAGCCGCTATCGGCGCTCGACCTTCAGCTTCGCAAGGATATGCAGGTCGAACTGAAACGGCTGCAGACGGAAACCGGCATCACCTTCATCTTCGTCACCCACGACCAGGAGGAAGCGTTGACCATGTCGGACCGCATCGCGGTCATGAAGGACGGCAGGATCCTCCAGCTTGGTTCGCCTGTCGAAATCTACGAACGCCCGCAGACACGGTTCGTCGCCAGCTTCATCGGTGAGATCAATCTGCTCGATGCGAAGCTCTCGATCGGGCGCAACGGCAAACCCTCCGCGAAGCTTGGTCAAGGCCAGTCGATAGCATTGTCCGATACGGACGGCAGGGCTGATGGCGAGGGCCTGCTGCTCGCTATCCGGCCGGAATCGCTGAGTGTCGGACCGGCTACCAAGGCCGGCGCGAAAGGCAAGATCACGAATATCGTCTATCGCGGCACCGACACGATCTACCATCTCTTGCTCGACGGACAGGAATTGCGCGTGCGCCACCAGAACCGCTCCCGCACCTCGAAGGTCTTCGGGATCGGCGATATCGTCGGCTGGTCGGTCGAGCCGGAATCCGTCGCAATCCTGGAAGACGGCTGATGGACCAGCGAGAAAAAAAGCGTCTCTTCCAGCGTATCCTGCTGATCGGGCCGGCAGCGCTCGTCATGGTAGCGATCATGGTCGTTCCGCTTTGCCTGATGGTCTGGATATCGCTGCTCGGGCGCGATTATTCGGGCGGCGTCACCTGGGGCGAATACAACCTGGAGGCCTATCGCCGTCTCCTGTTCGATCGCCAGCTCGACGATACGCTGACGATTGATTTCAGATACATGGCGATCATTCTCCGTTCGGTCTGGCTGTCGCTCATCACCACGATCATTTCGCTGGCGATCGGCCTGCCGACGGCGCTCTACATGGCAACCCGCAGCCCGCAGACGCGCGCCATCCTCGTCTTCATGGTGACGCTGCCATTCTGGACCAACCTGCTGGTGCGCAACTATGCCTGGATCCTGCTGCTGCGCGACCACGGAACCATCAATTCGCTTCTCCTTTGGCTCGGTGTCATCGGCGAGCCGTTGCCGTTGCTGCACAACGAATTCGCGGTCGCCGTCGGGCTGACCTATTCCTTCATGCCTTTCATGGTACTGCCGATCTATTCCAGCCTGGAGAAGATCGATTTCCGCCTCGTGGAGGCCTCCTTCGATCTCTACGCGACGCGCTGGCAGACTTTCCGCAGGGTCATCCTGCCGCTTTCGATCCCGGGCATCATCGCCGGTTGCATCCTGGTTTTCGTCCCCTCGCTTGGCTCGTATGTGACGCCCGAACTGCTCGGCGGCGGCAAGACATTGATGATTGGCAATCTCATCGGCCTGCAATTCGGCGCGGCGCGCAACTGGCCGTTCGGCGCCACGCTGGGCCTGTTCCTGCTAGCATTGGTGCTGGTTTCGCTGATGGCTTACGCCTTGCGCTACAACCGCAATGCGGAGGCGCGGACATGAGTTCGAAACGCTTCGCCGGAGACGCCCGCCACTGGCCGGGACTGGCCTTCACGACCTTTCTGTTCTTCGTCTACGTCTACCTGCCGATCGCGGTGCTGATCGCCTTGTCCTTCAACGAAAATCGCACCGTTACCGTATGGACGGGCTTTTCGCTGGACTGGTACCGCGTGGCATTCGCCAATGACGACATGGTGCGCGCGGCGACCAATTCGCTTCTGATCGCC
>JAGRLL010000033.1 GCA_020441855.1 Nitratireductor sp. | reverse complement strand
CGCCAGATTTAGGTTCTGGTGCCGAAAGGCGTGGGAGTTCAAGTCTCTCTGCCCGCACCATGCCCGAGTGACAAATTATGAGTGACAAACAATCCGTCCGGGACGAATGGCCGAATGCACGACGAAAGTGCGGTTGCCTCGTTCAGGAGACCAAGAACTGACGAAAGCACGACAGGACTGAGTATGCAGATACAGGAAACGACGCGCGAGGGGCTGAAGCGCGAACTCAAGGTGACCGTCCCCAAGACCGACATGTCGACCAGGCTCTCCGAGCGGCTTGATGAACTCAAGGGTCAGGTCCAGCTCAAGGGCTTTCGTCAGGGCAAGGTCCCGGTCGCCCATTTGCGCAAGGTCTACGGCAAGCAGGCCATGGCCGAGATAGTCAACGATCTCATCAACACGCGCACGGGCGAAATCCTCAACGAGCGTGGGGAGCGCGCGGCGCAAAAGCCCGAAATCACCATGACCGAGGACGAGACGGAAGCCGCCGCCATCCTGAGCGGCGATGCCGATTTCGAGTTCACCATCGCCTATGAAGTGCTGCCCGAGATCGTGGCGCCTGAACTTGGCGAACTGAAGCTCGAACGCCCTGTTGTCGAGGTAAGCGACGCCGAGGTCGAGGAGCAGGTCGAGATGCTCGTCGAGCAGAGCGGTCTGCGCCCCTATGACGAGAAGAAGGGCAAGGCGGCCGACAAGGATCGCGTGACCATCGACTATGTCGGCAAGGTCGGCGGCGAGGCCTTCGAGGGCGGAACCGACACGGATAGCATGCTCGTGCTGGGCTCCAACCGCTTCATTCCCGGCTTCGAGGATCAACTGGTCGGCGTCAAGGCCGGCGACGAGACGGTCGTCAAAGTAACCTTCCCGGAGCAATATCCGGCCGAGCATCTCGCCGGCAAGGAAGCCGAGTTCGACGTCACGGTGAAGAAGGTCGAAAAGCCCGGCAAGCTGGAAATCAATGACGAGATCGCCAAGCAGATCGGCGTGGAAACGGCCGAGAAGCTGCGCGAACTGGTTCGCGAACAGATCGTCAAACGCTACGATTCGTTCACCCAGTCCAAGGTCAAGCGTCAGATCCTCGACAAGCTCGACGAGATGACCAAGATGGAACTGCCCCAGAACATGGTCGAACAGGAGTTCGAAAACATCTGGGGAGAGGTCAACCGCGAATTGCAGTCCCGCAACAAGACATTCGAGGACGAGGACACGACCGAGGAAAAGGCGCGCGAGGAATACCGCACGCTGGCCGAACGTCGCGTTCGCCTCGGCCTGCTGCTCGCCGATCTGGGCGAGAAGGCCGGCATCCAGGTCACCGACGAGGAATTGCAGCAGGCGATCATGGACCAGGTGCGCCAGTATCCCGGTCAGGAACAGCAGGTCTACGACTACTTCCGCCAGAGCCCGGATGCTGTCGGCACCCTGCGCGCGCCCCTGTACGAGAACAAGGTCATCGACCACATCATCTCGCTCGCCAAGGTGACCGACAAGAAAGTCACCAAGGAACAGCTTACCGGCGATGAAGAGGAACTGGACGCCTGACGCGTTCACCGGCAAGTGACAGGCAATCGAAGGACCCCGGCGAAAGCCGGGGTCTTTTTGTTTGGGCCTGGTTGTTTGGGTCTGGTGCGGCGATGGAAGCGGGTTGATTCGCTTTTGGGGCCGTTTTGGCGCTTCGAGGCGGCGACCGGGCCCCGAAATTGGCGCCCAAAGCGGTTCATAATGGATCAAATAGCGTTACAAACGCCTGAAATCTGGGGTTTTGACGACCTCGCTATTGAATCCGACCACACTTCGGTCAACCATCCCGGTCCTTTGGTGCGAGGAGTTCGCATTAATTTATGGAAGGAACACCCAATGAATAAGAACGAGCTCGTTTCAGTGGTCGCGGACAAGGCGGGTCTGACCAAGAGCCAGGCGGGAGATGCGGTGGATGCGATGCTGGACGCCATCACGGGCGTTCTCAAGAGCGGCGATGAAGTTCGCCTGCTTGGCTTCGGCAACTTTGTCGTAGCCGATCGCAAGGCGACGACTGCACGCAATCCCCAGACGGGCGCGATCGTCAACGTGCCGGCCTCGAAGGCTCCGAAATTCAAGCCCGGCAAGGCCCTGAAGGACGCGGTTAACAGCTAGGCTCAAGACCGGTCCGGGATACGGAAAATCGCATCGGCCTTCATGGCCGGTGCGGTATTGCGCAATCGGACAACACGTATTGGCCCCGTCGCATGCGGCGGGGCTTTTTTGCGCATTGGAAGGGTTCAGGCGGTGTCGCCCGTCAGGTCGTAGGCGTCCGCGCTATTGATGCGCACCGTGACGATGTCTCCGACCCGCAACGGACGCCGGGCGCTGACATGGACATTGCCGTCGATTTCCGGTGCGTCGTATTTGGTGCGCCCGGTCGCCGTCAGACCGTCGGATTGGTCGATCAGGACCGGCAGGCGCTTGCCGACATGGCGTTTCAGCCGCGCGGCGGAAATGGTCTGCTGCCGGGCCATGAAACGGTGCCAGCGGCTTTCCCTGATTTCGTCTGGCACCGGCTCCAGCCCGAGTTCGTTGGCGCGGGCACCTGCGACGGGTTCGTACTTGAAGCATCCGGCCCGGTCGATCCTGGCTTCGTCCAGCCAGTCGAGCAACGTTTCGAAGTCTTCCTCCGTTTCGCCGGGAAAGCCGACGATGAAGGTGGAGCGGATGGCGAGGTCGGGCGCGATCTCGCGCCAGCGCCGAATGCGCTCCAGCACCTTCTCCTGATTGGCGGGGCGGCGCATGTTCTTCAGCACGGCAGTGCTTGCGTGCTGAAACGGGATGTCGAGATAGGGCAGCACCGAGCCTTCCGCCATCAGTTCGATCACCTCGTCGACATGCGGGTAGGGGTAGACATAGTGCAGCCGCACCCAGGCGCCCATGCGGCCCAGCTCGCGCGCCAGATCGAGGAACTTCGTTCGTACCGTTCGGTTCTGCCAGAGCCCTTCGGCGTATTTGACGTCAATTCCGTAAGCCGAAGTGTCCTGCGAGATGACGAGCAATTCCTTCACGCCGGCCGCGACCAGTTTCTCCGCCTCGCGCAACACGTCGGGCAGGGGACGCGAAGCCAGGTCGCCGCGCAGTGCCGGGATGATGCAGAAGGAGCAGCGGTTCGAGCAGCCTTCGGAAATCTTCAGATAGGCGTAATGGCGCGGTGTGAGCTTTACGCCCTGCGGCGGGATCAGGTCGAACCGCGCATCGTGCGCCGGTGGAACGGCCTCGTGCACCGCCGCCATGACGCTTTCATAAGCTTGCGGTCCGGTAATCGCCAATACGTCCGGATTGGCCTTGCGGATGACGTCCGGTTCCGCGCCAAGGCAGCCGGTGACGATAACCTTGCCGTTTTCCTTGATCGCTTCCGAGATCGCGCCAAGCGATTCATCGCGCGCGGAATCGATGAAGCCGCAAGTGTTGACGATGACGAGATCGGCCCCGTCATGCTTGCGGGCGATCTCATATCCCTCGGCGCGCAGGCGCGTGATGATGCGCTCGGAATCGACCAGAGCCTTGGGGCAGCCGAGGCTGACGAAACTCACACGCGGTGCATTCATGGAAAAGCGGTCCTTCGAATTGGGGCGAACGACGGTGCCATAGCCGAAACCTCGTCCGACGCCCAGTGGAATTGCCTGCGGTTGCACGGGTCATTCTTGCGCGTTTGGCGACAATTTGGCCAAAAGCGTGCCGGAAGCCTGTCGGTATGTGGGGATTTTCGCGCGGTTGGCTGCTTATTTGTGCACGCCGAGGGTGCTCCGTACCAGACGGAGGCACCCCGGCCGTTTGTGGTGCAAACAACCTGCCGCGAATGCGGCAGGCCGAAGATAAGCCCGTCGAAGCCGATTTCCAAACCGCTTCGGCCAGCTTTCAGTAATTGCCTGCAATATAGCCAATTTCTAATATGCACATAATTTCACCAAGGATGCCTGCGTGTGCACGTTTTGTCGCACCTGCACAATCGCGCCAGTCGCGGCCAATGCGCAACATGACGTCTGTGTGACACTTAACTGTCTGTAAAATCCCACGAAAACGGTCTTTTCGGAGAACCTCCACGGAAATGGCACGGCGCTTGCTACGATTTGTGCGGTGCAAACAAACCTGTCGGAGGTTCAAACATGACAATGGTTACCAGGAAACTTGCGGCCGCCGCCGTCGCTTCGGCGATGACGCTGGGCGCATGGGCTTTGCCCGCCCAGGCCCAGGAAGACACCATCAAGGTCGGCATTCTGCATTCGCTTTCGGGCACGATGGCGATCTCGGAGACAACCCTGAAGGACACCATGCTGTTCCTGATCGACGAGCAGAACAAGAAGGGTGGCCTGCTCGGCAAGAAACTCGAAGCCGTCGTCGTCGACCCGGCCTCCGACTGGCCGCTGTTCGCCGAGAAGGCCAAGGAACTGATTTCGGTCAACAAGGTCGCAGCAGTCTTCGGGTGCTGGACCTCGGTATCGCGCAAATCGGTCCTTCCGGTGTTCGAGGAACTGAACAGCCTGCTGTTCTATCCCGTCCAGTATGAGGGCGAGGAAAGCCAGCGCAACGTGTTCTATACCGGTGCCGCGCCGAACCAGCAGGCAATCCCGGCCGTTGACTATCTGATGAACGAGGAAGGCGTGGAGCGCTGGGTGCTTGCCGGCACCGACTATGTCTATCCGCGCACGACCAACAAGATCCTCGAGGCCTATCTGAAGGCCAAGGGCGTCGCCGAAGAAGACATCATGATCAACT
>JAGRLL010000314.1 GCA_020441855.1 Nitratireductor sp. | reverse complement strand
GATTCCCTTCACCCGCTCCAGATTGATTTTCCATGTTCTGGCAAGACCACGCGAACCGGCGCGCTCGGGCTCGGCGGCGCTCCGGGTCGTCATGTTTACCCGGTAATAACCGTAAAGGTCTGTTTGCGCGGCCGTTATGGGTTCGGAAGGAATCCGCGCCTTATTTTCTCATCGACACAAGAACAAGCGGTTCCAAGGGAACAATAACAAGGGGCTGAAACGAACCGCGACAGGGCTAAGGCGCACATGATGAGCACCAGGAACACGTTGCAGCGCAAGACGGCCGAGCCGGAAGCGCAAGACGATGTCGGTGTCAAGCGGGAACATGATGATCCCGTCTCCGACAAAACCGCTTCGGCGGAAATCAAGACCGAGCGGCGATCCGCCAATCGACCCTTCAGCGGCGCGGCGCGCGGACGCCAGTCGGCGAAGGCGGAGCAGGGACGCGACGTCGCGGGCCTCAAGGCGCTCCTCGACGAAGAATTTGAACACGATCGGCGCGATGCGGTTGCAAAGCCCGCCGAGCCGGATGCCAGGGCGCCGGACGTTGGCGCTTCGACACCGGTCGGGAAAGGCGCGTCGGGCTCCGGCAGGCGGTGGCTCGGACGCATCGTCAAGACACTGATCGGCATTGCGGTCATCGTCGTCGTTGGGGTGATGCCGGCGCAGCGCCTGCTTCAGGTTTCCAGCGTGGAAGCCGTGCTCAACGCGCCGCTGGTTACCGTGCGCGCGCCGATCAGCGGTGTCGTAGGCGATGTGGCGGGCGATTTGCGGGCAGGGCGTCAGGTGCCTCCGAAATTCCCGATGGTGACGATCAACAATTCCCGTGCCGACATATCGCGCGTCGTCACCTATTCCGACCGGCTGGAAAGCCTGCAATACGATCAGTCGTCCAAGGCGGCGCGGCTGGAGGCCTATAGGGAACTGGAAAGCGAGCTTCAGGCTCGCGTCGACACTTTCACGCAGAACCGCATTCTTCAACTCGACGCACGTCTGGAGCAGGCGCAAGCGCGGATCGAGGGTGCGGGCGCTGCGTTTGAAAACGCAAAGGCCGTCCGCGAGCGCGCCAGCGAACTTCGTAACAAGGGCATCACTTCGCTCGCCGATCTCGAGGCCGCCCAGCGCGACGCCGTCATTGCCGAACAGACGGTAAGGCAATTGCGTGCCGAAAGGGACGAACTGAAAATCGAACTCGCCGCGCTCAACCAGGGCACCTTCCTGGGCGACGACTACAACGACCGGCCGCAATCGGCGCAACGCCTGGACGAAGTGAGGAGCACCATCGCCTCGCTTTCGGCCGATCTCAAGGCGGGCGACGTGCAGATCGACTGGGCGAAGAAGACGCTCAATGAAGAGAAGCGGCGCTATGGCGTCGAATCGAAGGCGCAGCTCGGCTCTCCGATTGCCGGTTCCATCTGGCAGGTTCTGGTTGCAACGGGCGAGAATGTCGAGGCGGGCGAACCGCTGTTCAATGTGCTGGATTGCTCGAAGCTGCTGGCGACCGCGGTGGTGAGCGAGGCTGTCTACAACAGCCTGGTGAAGGGGACGCCGGCGGCCTTCCGCTTCCGTGAGGGCGGCGATCCGCTCAAGGGCGAGGTCATCCTGCTGAGCGGCATGGCGACCGCATCGTCCTCGCTTGCGATCACACCGGCGGCGCTGACCCGCGAGGCCTATCGCGTCACCGTCTCGCTCGACAATCCCTATGCGAGCCAGGGCGTCTGCGCCATCGGGCGGACAGGACGCGTCGTGTTCGGCCGGGACGCCGTCTAGGCCGGGACAATCCGGGAAGGGTGCTTGCGATGAATCCGATGCTTTCGGTGCTCGCTGAGGGGTTGGCTCCGGCGGCGATCGTCGGCGCGCTGCTGCTCATTCTCATGCAATGGGTAACGCGCGGAAGCCATTGGCGGGTCCTGCTGATCACGCTGGTGCTGGCGTTGATCGGTCGTTATCTCTCCTGGCGCATCTTCCACACGCTTCCGCCGGCCTCCGATACGGTCGATTTCATCGCCGGCATCACCTTTCTCGGAATCGAGGTGGTAGCGATACTCGGCTCGATCATGTCCTATATCACGCTGTCGCGCACAAACGACCGCGCCGCCGAGGCGGATGCAAACACGGCATGGCTCGAATCGCTCGATCGCCCGCCGCTCGTCGACGTTTTCATCTGCACCTACAACGAGGAACGCAAGATCCTTGAAAGGACGATCCTCGGCGCGCTTGCGATGTCGTATCCGAACTTCCGGGTCTGGGTGCTGGACGACGGCAGCCGGCCCTGGCTGGCAGAACTGGCGGACAAGCTGGGCTGTCTATATCTCGACCGGCCGGACAACAGTCACGCCAAGGCGGGCAACATCAACCATGCCCTGCGTCACGTCGCAGGGCTCGATGAGCCGCCGGACTTCGTGCAAATTCTCGACGCCGATTTCGTGCCTATGCGTCACTTCCTCAAGCGGGTCATGCCGTTGTTCAAGGAAGGCGATGTCGGCATCGTGCAGACGCCGCAGCACTTCATCAATCCCGATCCGATCCAGTCCAATCTGAAGGCGGAGGATGTCTGGCCCGACGAGCAGCGCTATTTCTTCGAGGTGCTGATGCCGTCGAAGGATGCCTGGGGCACGGCGTTTTGTTGCGGGACATCATCGGTGATCCGCATGCGCGCGCTCGCAAGGGCAGGCGGCTTTCCGACGGATTCGGTCACCGAGGACTATCTGCTGACCCTGCGGCTGAAGCGGCTCGGATTTCGCACGGTCTATCTCAACGAAAGGCTGTCGCTCGGCCTCGCGCCTGAGGGTCTCAAGGAATACGTCACCCAGCGCAGCCGCTGGAGCCTGGGCTTTGCCCAGATCGTGCGCGGTACCGACGGGCCGTTCCGCTTCGGCAACGGTCTTGCCCTGCGCGACCGCATCAGCCTGATCGAGACGATGCTGTACTGGTCGGCGGCCTACATGTTCCGTGTCGCGGGTCTTGTGGTGCCGATCCTCTATCTGCTGTTCGACATCCGCGCGGTGGATGTCGATGTCCGGCAGGCGATCGCCTACTTCTTTCCCGCCTATCTGGCGCAGATCGTGGTGATAAGCTGGCTTTCGGGCCATCGCGCCCTGCCGGTCATGACCGACGTCTCGCAATTGCTGTCGGCGCGAGAGATCATAACGGCCTTCTTCATCGGCGTCTCACGGCCCAAGGGGCACAAGTTCAAGGTCACGGCCAAGGGTGGCGACCGCAGCAGGATCGTAATCCAGTGGCGGATGATGGCATGGTTCGGCCTGTTTCTGGCGATGACGCTGGCCGGTGTCATCTATTCCTTCGGTAGCCGGGTTTCGTTGCAGGATTCAAGCGCGCTGGCGCTTTACTGGTCCTGGTACAACATCCTGGTGCTGACGGTTGCCCTGTTTGTCTGCGTCGAGCGGCCGCGTCTGCGCGCAAGCGAGCGTTTGCGCGGCGCCTATCCCGTCACGGTGAGAGCCGGGGACGAGGTCGGGGAGTTTGCGACGGCGGATGTCTCGCTCGGCGGACTGAGGCTCACCGGCAAGACGCCTGCGCCCGTCGGTACGCCTGTCGATTTCGAGATCGAGAACATGGTCCTGTCGGGCCGGATCGTGCGTTCCTCGCCGGATGATTTCGCCATCGCGGTCGACGACAGCAACCAGGCCCAGGCAGCCATGATGCGGCTTGTCTATTCCGGCGGATTGGAAAACTCGGTGAAGCGCGTCAGGAAACGTCATCTGGCCAGGAGGCTTGCCTATCGCGTCTTCGAGTAAGGTATCGAGGGTGTTTCCCGGCCTTGCATAACGCAGAACCCGGAAGCCGGGCGCGGTTTTCCCTTGGCAAAGCGGCCTCGACCCATTATTTGGGCAGCGCATTCGCGCGGGCGGACCAGTCGGGTTCGTTCGGACCACGAGGAAGCGCACCGGCAAAGGGCCGGCAGGGCATCAGGAACAGGGCAGATGGCAAAGGAAAAGTTTGAACGCACGAAGCCGCATTGCAACATCGGCACGATTGGCCATGTCGACCATGGCAAGACGACGCTGACGGCGGCGATCACGAAGTATTTCGGCGACTTCAAGGCCTATGACCAGATCGACGCTGCGCCGGAAGAGAAGGCTCGCGGCATCACGATCTCGACGGCGC
>JAGRLL010000313.1 GCA_020441855.1 Nitratireductor sp. | reverse complement strand
GAGAAAGAGACCAGAACCATGAAGACCGTTTCCGCAGCCATCGCAGCAGCCATCATCGCAACCGCTATCGTTCCTTCCAGCGCTTCGGCCGCCGGCATGTTCCGCGCCGCACCCGCCGAGAAGTCGGCCACCACCGAGGCCACCAAGGCCGGCTATTACGGCAATTACTATTACGGCTACGGCTACAGCTACAATTACGGCTACAACGGCTACAACGGTTACGGCTACTAAGCCCTACCCAGTTTCCTCTCTTCTCCGAAAGGCCCCGGCACCGCCGGGGCCTTTTGGCTTTCAGATCCCCAGCAGCTTGCGCGTATTCTCCTTGAGGATCAGCGGGCGAACGTCCTCGCGGATATCGATCTTCTCGAAATCGGCGAGCCAGCGATCCGGCGTGATGGCCGGCCAGTCCGAGCCGAACAGCATCTTGTGCCTGAGCAGCGTATTGCAGTAGCGCACAAGGATCGGCGGGAAGTATTTGGGACTCCAGCCGCTGAGGTCGATATAGACGTTCGGCTTGTGGGTCGCCACCGACAGCGCCTCCTCCTGCCAGGGGAAGGAGGGATGCGCCAGGATGATCGGCATATCGGGAAAATCGGCCGCAACATCGTCGATGTAGATCGGATTGGAATAGTTGAGCTTCAGCCCCATGCCGCCCGGCATGCCGGCGCCGACGCCGGTCTGGCCGGTGTGGAACAGGGCGGGCTTGCCGGTCTCCGCGATTGCTTCGTAGAGCACATAGGCCGAGCGGTCGTTGGGATAGAAACCCTGCATGGTCGGATGGAACTTGAAGCCCTGCACGCCGTAATTCTCAACGAGATCGCGCGCCTCGCGCGCGCCCATCTTGCCCTTGGCCGGGTCGATGGAAGCGAACGGGATCAGCACGTCCTTGTGCTCGGCCGCCTGCTCGGCCACCTCGTAATTGCTGAAGCGGCGAAAGCCGGTATTCCTCTCGCTGTCGACGGGGAAGATGCAGCAGCCGATCTTGCGTTCGCGCATATAGGCGGCCGTCTGCTCGATGGTCGGCTGCGGCGAGTGGTCCATGCGGAAATACTTCTTCATCCATTGCTGGAAGTCGTCGTACCCGTCGTCGGCATGCAGGCCACAGGGTTCCTCGGCATGGGTGTGGATATCGATGGCGATAAGTTCGTCGGGGTTCACGGCGCGTCTCCGGGTTTCAGGCCGACATATTTTGTCAGCAATCGCATCAATTCTTCGCGTTCGGCAAGCTCGAGCGGGCCGAAGGATTCCATTTCGTGGCGTCTCGTGCGGTCGAGAAACGTCAGAACGGCCTCGCGTCCCTTCGCCGACAGCTTCAGTTCGAGCGCGCGCCGGTCGTCGCTGGGCACGTGGCGTTCGACGTAACCGTCATTCTCGAGTGCGCGCACCGTTTTTGTCATGTTCGCGGGCTTGATCCTCAGTCGCCGCGCCAGGACGCCCTGCCTGATGCCGGGATTGGCTTCGATGATGGTTAGCATCGAAATCGTGCCCGGCGTCAGGCTGATGTCGGTGAATTCCCGGAAATAGGCGTCGAATGCCCTGATCTGGGCGAGGCGAAGCATGAAGCCGAGCGAATTGGAGAGCGCGCCGAGTTCAACGTCTTCGCCAACGTTCTTCTCGATCGCGTCGGTTTGCATGGCTCACTTGTCCTCCGGTCGGGTGACCTTGCCGGCGCGCTTTTCGAGGAAATCGCGCAGCCGCTGCGCGGCTTCCGGCGTGGCCGAGGCAAAGGTGGCGATGAAGGATTCCATGAACAGTCCGTCGGACTTGGCCATGTCCTGGATGCGCGGCAGCGCGTTGATGACGGCATAATTGGAAAACGGCGCGTTGGTGGCGGCCTTCGCGGCCAGTTCGCTCGCCTTTTCAAGCGCCTTGCCTTCGTCGACGACATATTGAACGAGGTTCCAGCGTTCCGCTTCCCCGGCACTCGCGACGCGGCCCGTCAGCATCAGGTCGCTCATGCGTGCGACCCCCATCAGCCGTGCGATCCTGACCGACCCGCCGCCGCCGACAAAAATGCCGCGCTGGCCTTCCGGCAGGGCGAAGAACGCATCGGCCGCCGCCACGCGCAGATGGGTCGAGGCGGCCAGTTCCAGCCCGCCGCCGACGACGGCGCCGTGCAGGGCGGAAACCCACGGTATCGTGCCATGCTCGATCATGTCGAAGACGGCATGCCAGCGCCGCGATCCGGCGACGCCCTCGATAAGCGACTTCTCGGAATGTTCGGCAAGGTCGAGGCCGGCGCAGAAGTGCTTGCCGTGCCCGTACAGGACGACGGCCTTTGCTTCCTTCTCCGCGCGCGTAGCCGCCGCCGCGATTGCCTCGACGAAACGGTCGGAGATGGCGTTGCGTTTCTCCGGCCGGTTCAGGCCGATGAACGCGATGTCGTCGCGCAGCTCGTAACTGCACAGTTCCGTCGGCTCGTGTTTGTTCATCGACTGCTCCTTGTTTCTCCCGTGCCGGCTGGCACCGGGGCTTTTGCTCTCGCATCCAGCACGTACCCGGGCACGGGCTCGGCATATAAATCCTCGACCAGACGGGCCCGGTTTTCGATGACCGCGCGCTGGTTGATCGAACCCTTGTCGGTCACTTCATGCGCATCGATCGAGGGCGGTGTATCGAGTATGATGGCGCGCCTGACCAGATTGGAACTGCCGGTCGATTGCGCCGCGAGCTGCCGCAATCTCTCGGCGAACAGCGCGCGCAGGGCAGGGTGATGCGCGATGGTCGCTTCGTCCGCATCGGCAAGGTCCGGCGAGACCTTGCGCGCCGCGTCCGGGTCGAGCAGCAGCAGTGCACCGATATGATCGCGGTTGAGCCCGGTCAGCACGGCGTCGCGCACATAAGGGGCGAAAGCCTTGACGATGGCGCTCCTGACACCGGCCATGTTGACCCAGGTCCCGGTCGACAGCTTGAAATCCTCGGCCACCCGGCCGTCGAAAACGAAGCCGCGATTGACGTCCCGCGGATCGACGAATTTCAGCGCGTCGCCGATCTTGTAGAAGCCTTCCTCGTCGAAGCTTTCCGCCGTCTTTTCGGCCATGCGCCAGTAGCCGGGCGTGAGCGAGGGTCCGCGCAGGCGCAGTTCGAGCTTTTCGTCGTTCGGCACGAGTTTCAGTTCCAGGCCTGCTGCGGGCAGGCCAACCTCTCCCGAGCGCTCCAGCGGCCACACCGAGGTCATGGCGAAGGGCGCGGTCTCGGTCGAGCCGTAACCGGTGATCAGCGTGATTTTCTCGCCGATGGTTTCGACCGCGAGTTCCTCCAGCGAGTCGAGCACGTGCTGGGCCAGTCCCGCGCCGGCATATTGCAGCAGCTTGACCCGCGAATAGAAATTGCGCCGCAACGTCTCGTCGCGCGAAAGATGCTCGACCAGCATTTCGTAGCCCTTCGGCACGTTGAAATAGATGGTCGGGGCGACCTCGCTCAGATTGCGGACGGTTTTGGCGATTCCTGCCGGCGTCGGATTGCCGTCGTCGATGTGAAGGGTGCCGCCATGGTGGAGCACGATGCCGAAATTGTGGTTTCCGCCGGCGGTATGGTTCCATGGCAGCCAGTCGACAAAGACCGGCGGCTCGTCGCCCAGGAAAGCGAGTGCATGCCCGATCATCACCTGATTGGCGCAAAGCA
>JAGRLL010000032.1 GCA_020441855.1 Nitratireductor sp. | reverse complement strand
GGTAAGGCAGCGGTTTTTGGTACCGCCATGCGCTGGTTCGAATCCAGCCGCCCCAGCCAGTTTTCTCGCAATAGTTGTATGTTCTCTGTAATACTCGAAATTGTAGCGATAATTCAGGAAGTTGTGGCGGCCATGCGGAGAACGGGCGAAAGTCACCGACTTTTTCCGGTGATTTCGGCGGCAATTTCTCTACCTAGATAAATTGCAAACATGGCAGGCCACGAACTGCAGGTCCGCCCAATTGAAGACGATGTCTGGTAACGTAAACTGGCATATTAGGTCAGTGACGGAGGCGTCGCCGGATACCTGCTTCATTGTCTTCCCGGTCGGCTTCGTGCTGGTAAGTGTTCACCATCCCCATCAATAACGTTGACGATACGAATGGATGACTGAACTGGATTGCCTCGGCCCATTTGCCGTACTTGTCTGCCAGCTCGCGTTCCTGACTGCCGCCTTCACCGCGCCAGTGAACGCCGCGTGCATTGTAAAGGCCGGTGTGCGTACCGCGCGAAATTTCCTCGGACTGCAGTTCTTCCATAACATCGCGAACAGGCTCGCACGGCCAGTTGCCGTCATCGTCAACGGGGGCACTTGAAAACAGCTTGCCAAGGCAGATGTCACACACTGCCAGCCGGTCTAGTTCAGCCGCGAGTTTGCGCACCTCGTTTACCCACTTTGCGAGATTCTCCTTTTTAAGCACTCCCTTTTTGTCGTGTCCCGGTATCCGCTCGATGCCTTCAAGTAGGCGATACCCACGCATCGCCAAGTCTTTTCGTCCCTCGGGCGTGCGGAATTTTTCCGGGTCTTCCTGACCGTCGTTCCGGCGGTACGCCCAGACCAGCGCCTGCACATACATCTCCGGGTGCGTTTCAATGTAACGTTCAAGATTCGGGATGTGCTGTGTTTCGTTGCCAAAGGCGCGTGACAAGATCTCGATGTACGCGAACTCCAGCCCTGCCTTTTCCTCGAGTGTGACGTCGGCATTGCGATCCAGCAGTGAGAACGCGGTCTTGATGTCGTATTCCTGCAACTGATACTCGCCAGATTTGTCCTTGCCGCCCTTGGCTATGCCAGAGAGCATCCGATACAGGAGAGTCGGGCTGATCGCCTCAAGCTTGAAGTGCACGGCGGCAAAAGCAGCGCGTGGCCTTTCTGCCTTCAGCATGCGCTCAACGGCTTCGTTGTTCTCCCCCTCTGGCTCGAAGATCCATTCCGGATTTACCTCCTGCCAGTAGCCCAGGCGTCCGACTTCGGAAAGCGAATCGACAATTGCCCACGTTCCCGAATTGAAAGGTGACAGCAGCAAGAGCCTGAGCATGTCGCCCTCCGATAGCAATGACCTGACCTTCGCGAAAAAGGCAGTCCGTTCTTCGACCGTCATGGCGCGCAACGCGCCGAAAATCAGGTTCTTCCTCTCGGTCGATAAGTCGTTTGATCCCGGCTGAAACGCCTCCACAATCAGCTTGGTCTTCTCGTCGCTGCCGAGGACGCTGCGGATCAGATGCCACCCGATCTGATTTTGCGCCTTCCCGTGTTCCGCAAGCGCGAATATACCATCCATACCTTGCTCGGTGAAAACCTCCTTCAAGGCGGCTACACGCAACTGTTCGACACGCTCCTCGCGCTTGCGAAAATCCAGCTCATCATCATCCAGTTCATCGGCAGATTCCTCGACCCATGACTGGCGGAAAAGCCATTCATGTTTGTTGGCAAGGTCGGTCGGCTCCATTGCTGCATAGACAGCCTTTGCCGTTGTGGTCAGTGTCGCGAAATCCTCATCCTTGGCTCTCCTGCGACCACGGTGGGACAAGACGGTGACCCGGATTTTTTCGCGCACTTTCGCAATGTCCGGATCGGACGCACTCCCCTTCCATGCCTCAATGAGCTTCCAGACACGCTCCTGATCCTTGTCGGCAAGGCCATGCAGCCGGTCGACGAGGTCGCACAGCATATCTGCCGTATAGCTCGGGCGGGTAAGCGACACCTCGACCATCTCGCGAACGAACGCGTGAATGGGTCCCATGAACTTGAACGGCTCACCAAAACCGTAGCCGTCAGGACGCCATTTTGGCTTGTGGCTGTAATCGCCTACGCTGTTGCCGTAATGACCGAACTGGTCGACGCAAACCTTCCAACCAACCGACGGAAACTTCTCCAAAAGTGACATTAGCGCTTTCAGGCGCTGATCGTGGTCGGCTGCGGTCTGGGGCATCCATGCGCGAAAGATTGTTTCCAGCGACGCGATCGGCTTATTCCCATGATTGTCGTTGATTTCAACGCAGGCCAGTCGGCCAAGGATTAAGACCGCGCGCGCCAATGTTGCTGGGTTCCAAGCTAACCCTTCCAATGCCCACAGAAGCCCGACGCGCGAACTATGGAATCCGAACAATCCCGCCTCGATCGGCTTGAGGATCGATATCGACGCCGGCTGTTCCGTCTTCAGGTCACGCTCGAAAATCTTCAGGAACGTGTCAGGGGCAGCTTCCGCATATACGGGAAGGTCACGCTCGTTGGCTTCGATCTTCCGCGTCGAAAGCGGCTCCAGCAGTTCCGTCACAAGCCTTGATGCAGCAACTTCGCCGTCGAAGCCGAGGCGCGCTTTGAACAGCTGATTGCCATGAACGGCCAGCAATACCAACGTCTCCGAAATACCCTCACGCAGTGCCCCCGAAAACTCCCGCTGCTTTCCATGTGACGCCGCCGCCCAACGCTCTTTTTCAGGTAGATCGAGCGCCGGATCGTCCTCACCCAATACCACCTTGGCCAAGTCGAGGTACCGCTCAAGGTCGGCGAGGGTGATCACCTTGGCGATCGCAAAAAGCGCATCGATTTTTGAAATGACCCCGCGATAGCCCCCGATGGACCACACCGGTGCGTCATTGAGTGCCCGCAGTTCCTGAATGCGCTGTTCCAGTTCTTCGTAACGTACGTCCCCTGCCAGCAGGCTTAGGGCAATCTGGTCTGACTCGTTGTCAGCATTCCATGCACCGACGAGCATAAGCGGCACCAACGAAGACGCGATCTTATTGTCTGCAGCCCATTCCGGCGTTCGGACGGCTTCGACATTGGACAACTGACGCCGAAGGACTGTTAGCGAACGGCCGGACGCATTTGCGTGTTTCGTGATGTCGTCACGGCGATACCCCATCGCTTCCAGCCCCACGCGGAATGCCTCGTAGCCAAGCGGCTCAAGGATGATGTGCGGTTCCGAAATCGTGGCGTTGCGCGGATAAAGGACGATCGATCGAAGTGAATTGGAATACGGTCCCAGCTCGCGCTCTACGTCGCGCGAATAAATGACCGCGATGAAATCTTTCGACCCCTGCGCAAGCCTAGGCAAAACACCGACCTGATCAAACACTAGCGCGCGATCTCGACCCTCGGTCAGCTCGGGATCGGAAAACAACTGACTCAAAAAGGCCAGCGCTTCTTCCACGGAGTCGCCTGCGATAACCATCGGCTCCGACGCAGGCCGGTCAAGGAAGCCCTTGAATTTATCCCGTGCGATATCGATCGCAGTTTTAAACAGACTGCCATCCAGCGCAGGTTGCGCGACATTGGCCCAATCACTCCAACATTTGTCCAGCGACCGGACACCTTGCGATGGGCGCTCAGTTTCGTTGGCAAACCATGCCTGACCAGCTAGCGACTGCTCCATCCATTGCTCAAGATCGCTTGCGTCGTAGGCACGGACATCCTTCCACTGCTTTTTGGCTTTCATGTCGGCGATCCATTTCGCTTTGCCCGGCCACCTGCGGGGCGTGACGAAAACAAACGTGATCTGATCGCGGTCAGCTTTTCGCTTGTAGGCTTTCACGCTCTTGTCTGTTTCAGTTCCGCGATCGATCCAATGTTCAGATATTGCTCGTAGATGTAGCGAACAGTTTCTGCTTCCCGTTCATTGACGATGAGTTTCTTGTCGACGCTGTCATAGCCGAGTGGTGGAAGCCCGCCCATCCACATGCCGCGTCGCTTGGACAAGGCGATCTTGTCCCGGATGCGCTCGCCTGCGACCTCGCGCTCGAACTGGGCGAAGGACAGCAGCACGTTCAGCGTCAATCGCCCCATGGATGTCGATGTATTGAAGTGCTGTGTTACCGAAACAAAGGACGTTCCGTGCTGGTCGAACAGCTCGGTGAGCTTGGCGAAATCTGCGAGCGACCGCGTAAGACGATCGACCTTGTAGACAACGACAATATCAATGAGCCCCGAGCGGATATCATCGAGCAGTCGAAGCAGGGCAGGGCGCTCCATCGAACCGCCCGACAGACCACCATCATCATAGGCTCCAGACAGAAGTACCCAGCCTTCATGTTTCTGGCTGGCGACATAGGCTTCGCAGGCATCGCGCTGGGCGTGCAGCGAGTTGAAACTCTGTTCCAGTCCCTCATCCGAGGATTTGCGGGTGTAGACGGCGCAGCGGAGTTTGGGTTTGGACGGCTTGCCGCTGGTTCTGTTGGTGTCCCGCCTGGAGGACTTCGTTGCTGAAGCAAGATTAGCCATCGAGGTCACCATCGGATTTGGCAGCTATATCACGCGCCTGCTTCAGTCCGAAGAAGCTGGGTCCGGACCATTGGGTGCCGGTGATCACCCGGGCAATCTTGCTGAGCGACCGGTACCGGGCTCCCGCATAGAGGAAGTCGCCATCCTCGACGACGATGACCTCATGGGTTCTGCCCTGCCATTCGCGCAACAGACGGGTACCGGGCTTGTAGTGGAACCTGACGTTTCTCGGGGAAGGTTTGGATGGTCTTGTTCCGCCGTCTTTGCTTCCCCGAAACGCGGCGGCCTCCAATTGCGCTCGAAGGGCCTTTGAAAGCCCTCCAAACGCCTTTTCCTGAATGCTATAGGCGGTGGCGAGCCTGAGCAGCTGAGGGCTCATCTTGCGCGGTGCGTCGTTCCCGCAGCTGTCTTGCCATCGCTCGCGCAGCTCTCTGAGATCGAGACTGGCAAGCGCGCCAATCTCGATCGCCACATCGGCTTCGATGTCCTTTGTCATGTCGAAGCACCGCTCAGGCTTCGATCCGGTAGCGTCGTTCTCCTGCCTCGGACTTTTCGCTGAGAACCATCAGTCCCATCTTCTTCTTGCAGGTTCCGGATAGAAACCCGCGAACCGAATGGGCCTGCCAGCCGCTCGCTTCAATCAACTCGTTGATCGAGGCACCACGTTTGCGTTTCAGGAGACGGATGGCATCGGCTGCCTTGGTGCCTAGGCGTATGTCGACCTTCTTGGGTGCAGAATGTCCGCCAGCTGCTTTACGCGAGTTCGGCCTGGTAGCCTCGACGTGATCATTGCATTCGGCACCGAGACCGAGGGTGGCTTGGCCAAGTGCTGTCATGCGCAGCGTGAGCCTGTTCCCGTTGTCGTCTCGCCGCCACTCAACATCGTCAACACCGGCAGGGGTTTCCTCGATCAATTCCCTCGACAACAGTGTCTTTAGCGCATTGGCAAGTGCTGCGCCCTTGGTTTTCAGGCTTGCCGGTGTCGGCAGCACTCGCAACTCGTCTTGTGCAGCAGCGGAGGACAAAATAACGAGTTGAGTGTCGGACAGCTTCTGCGTGGTATTGTCAGATTTTGACATGGTGGGTCTCCTTCGAATGTACGCTGGCACCGCGCCAGCGCTCCCACCACGCAAAGCCCGGAGTTGAACCGGGCTGGCATCCACCGCATGTCCCGATGTCGCCAAGTCCATGCATGCTTGCTTCTAGGACTAAGTCCAGCACGGTAACTGATTAATCAGTCGAATAGTTCGAAGGATAATTTGGATAGCTTAGCTTTTTCCGCCGTACCCGGATCTCACGATAGGTTCAGCATATCCGGCTGCGCCATGTCGATGGTAGTTCAATCCCAGCCGTGCGATGCCGTGAGTTCCACTGCGCGTTTCATCAGGGATTTGCGATCGATCTTGTTGGTGCCCGCCCAGGGCAGTTCCTCCAAGAAAGCGATATGGCGGGGATGCTGGTAGGCAGGGCCACCCTTGATGGCGAAGGCCCTGATGTCGTCCGCCGTCGGGCTTGAACCGGGACGCCTGATCAGGAAAGCGACCGGTATCTGGCTGCGTTCCTCATCGGGCAGCGGCACCACGGCTGCCTGCTGAATTTCGGGATGGCGTTCCAGCAGTTTCTCCACTTCTCCGGGAAAGATGTTCTCTCCCGCGCATACGAACATGTCATCGGCGCGTTCCACGAAATAGTAGAACCCCTCCTTGTCGCGACGGAACACGTCACCGCTGTAATACCATCCGCCGTCGAGGATTTCGGCGCTTTTCTCGGGCAGGTTGCGGTAGCCCGGCATGACCGCCGGGTTACGCATAACCAGCACGCCCTGGTCTTCGGTGCCGCCGACGAGCTTCAACTGCGTGCCCGGAACCGGAAAGCCGGTGGACATGTGGGGCGTCGGTTTGCCCTGCGGGTGCGCACCGAAAACCATCGGACCGGCCTCGGTCGTGCCGTATCCGATCACGACGGTGAGTTCGGGGAATACGGTCGACAGCCGGTCGAGCAGGTTCTGCGTCATGGGGGCGGAACCAAGCACGAGTCGCCGGAAGGCAGAAAAGTCGAGCTGTTCCAGCAGGTCGGTCTCCTTCAGGGCGCGCGCCCACATGGTCGGCACGGCGGTGGCGGACGTCACCCGATACTCGGCCAGCGCCCGCAGATAGGTTCGGGCGTCGAAGCCGGGCAGGATCACCACCGATGCATTGCTGGCGAAGGTCGTCTTGAGGGAAAACAGCCCGTTCATGTGAAAGAGCGGCTGGGCGATGATGTAGCGCGCGGTTTCGATCGTAGCCGTCCGCATCCGCATTTCCAGCGCCCAAAGCTGGCCGCGATGGGTCAGCGGCACGCCTTTCGGCCGGCCGGAAGAGCCGGACGTATAGAGCAGCTGGGCCACTGTGTCGGGTTCGGGGACGAATTCCGGGTAGCTGTCGAGCGATGGATCGGATAGCGCGCCTCGCGCGTCGAGGGTGGACAGATCGTGGACGGGCATCCCGGTCGGAATCAGCGACCGGCCTGCGGAATCGGCGAATGCCATCGCCACATTAGCATCGGCCAGGATGAACTCAACGGTGTCCTTCGGCAGCTTGATGTTCAACGGGACCGCGATCCGCCCCGAGCGCATGATCCCGAGATAGGCGGCGGCGTACTCGGCCGAGTTGAGGCCGGCGACCGCAACGGCCGCGCCCTGCGGTAAGCCGGATTCGGCCAGGATGCGCACCACCGCATTGGCCAGCCGGTCCATTTCGCGGTGGGTGAATTCGCGCGGTGCTTCTCCGCCGAGGTCGATGACCGCGACACGATCGAGATCGCGGCTTCGATCCACAAGATCACCAAGGTTCTTCATGCGCACGGTCAATTCATGTCCAGTCTGAAAGCGTGCGGCCCGAGCCGTTTGGGCCCGGGTCCGCTTTGCCCCCGTTTAAGGTGATCAGGGTGTGACGACCACCTTGCCGATGACCTGGCGATCCTCCACGGTGCGCACCGCGTCTGCGGCGTCATCGAGAGTGAAGGTCCTGTCGATGCAAGCCTTGAGCCTTCCGCTTTCGACAAGATCGAAGAGCTTGTGCAAATCGTCGCGCTCCCATCCGTTGGACCCGCGGATCTGCAATTCGAAGGTCCAGATGAATCGCAGATCTTCCGTGGGATCGAAGCCTGCCGTGGCACCGCATGTCAGCACGCGTCCGCCGATCTTGAGGCAGCGCAGGCCCCGAACCCAGGTATCCCCGCCGGTGAAGTTCACCACAACGTCCATGCCATTGGCGTCCCGGCCCCGGCGGCGATTGGGTTTGCCGTAACGCGAGAAGACCGCCTTCATGAAGTCTTCGTCGTTGTACATGATGATGTCGTCGGCTCCCAGTTCGCGCAGGCGCGCCGCCTTTTCCTCGGAACCGGCGCAGGCCACCACATGGGCGCCGGCGATCTTGGCGAGCTGGACGCAGCAGACGCCAACGCCACCCGAGGCGCCCAGGATCAGGACCTTTTCGCCCTCCTGCACCTGCCCGATCGTGTTCATCATGCGAATGGCCGTGCCATAGGCGACCGGTAGCGCTGCCGCTTCTTCATAGGAAATCGCATCGGGAATGCGCAGCAGCTGGTGCGCTCCGCAACGGCAGTATTCGGCCATGCCGCCATCGATGGTTTCGCCCATCAGGCCGCCTTTGACGCGATTGATCGGATCGACCAGCACGCGGTCGCCAACCTTCCAGTCCGTCACGCCAGAGCCCGTCTCGACGATCTCGCCGGCCACATCGAGCCCGATAACGACAGGCATCGGAATGGTGATGCCCGGCATGCCGCGCCGGGTGAAGACGTCGTGATAGTTGACGGAAGAGGCCATCACTCTCAGGACGACTTCGTCTTCGCCGGCGGTGGGCGTCGGGTAGTCGTTTTCGAGCCTGAGAACGTCATTGGTCCCGTGTTCCCTGAGAACCAGTGCGCGCATTGTTTTTCCTTTCGTGTTCAAGCAATCTCTCCCCCGGCAAGCCGCAAGGCTCACCAGTTCGACAGCCCCTTCAGGGCTTCGTCGGTAATCGTCACAGCCTGGGCAGAAGTGCGCTCGCGCCAGGACGAAGACACGGGAACGAACGCGTCGTGCATGTCCTCGCGCAGCATCCGGATTTTCGGACTGTCGCCGCGTGCGCGAAATTTCAGCCAGATGTCGAGTTGCAGCGCCCGGCGCATTTCGCGGCCGCGGGTGCCGAATTCCACGACCGCGCCCACCATGGGACGCTCGCCCAGAAATGCGCTCAGGCCCGAGAAGACCAGCCCTTGATAATTTGGGCGCTGCAAGCCGAGCGGACGCTGGCCAAGGATCCGGGCCTCACCCCACCATTTTACTGCCTGATCCTGTTCCGGCGAACCGTCGGAATTGAAGCAGAGAAAGAACGACTCTCCCCATTCTCCAATCCCGGTATGCCAATCGATGAAGCCGATCTTTTGCGCCGCGCCGAGATGTTCCCGCGCAATGGCCTCAAGCGTCAGGTTTGACCATTCGCGTTTGCTGCCGCCGAAGTTGATCGCCTGCGGATGGTCGTATTGCCCGCGCGTGAGCGCATCGAACTGGGCATCGGCGCCGTGTGCTTCGCAGTAATCGGCAATGGCGCGGTTGAGCTGGTCGAAGGCCTGCGGTGTCCAGTCCTGCGGCAGCATGTGGGGAGCGAACTCGGAAAAGCCGGTATTCTCCGGATAGCGCTCGGAGTGGTCGACGAAATTCCGGTTGAGATCGACATTGTTCTCGGTCGTCCTCGATCCATGCGCGAAACCCCAAGGATTGAGTGCGTGGACGAGCAGCACCGAAGTGTCCGGGGGCAGTGCGTCCGCGGCGATGGTGTGTAGCCAGGCGACCTGAGAGGCCGATCCGCTGAGGCCTTCGAGGCCGTGCGTCCCGCTGATGATTACAAGCTGCCTGGGTGCATCGGCGCTTCCCAGCCGCGCCACGTCAATCGCCAGTTCCTCTCCCGACGGACCGGTCTCGTCGGGGTGACGATAGGTTGTAATCCGGCCCGCTACCCGGTCCGCCGAGTCGAGAAACTTCGTGCGTGCGTCCTGGTAATCGACGCCGAAAACGCAGGTGTAGTCGAGTGTGTTCATGAGCGCCTCAAGCCACAAAATGAACGGCCACATTGGCCGCCTGCCGGTGTTCGATGACGGTCGAGCCATCGGGCAGCTCGATACGCGGCACCTCGTTGCGGGTCAGGAGGTCCTGCAGAAACCGGGGGGTCCCGGTGTGCAGCGAGATGGCAACCATCCGGTCGGTGCCGTTTGGACTGGTCAGCGCTGCCCCATGGAATCTGGCCTCTACCGTCTCGGGTGTAAGAAACTCGATCCGAGCGGTGCCTGCCTGCATTTGGAATCCGCCCTCGGCCGGCAATATCGGGCTGTTTTCGAACATGGCGCGGAAGGGCGAGACGGCGCGATCCGGATCGGCAGTGGCGATGACGAAGCCGACGATGTCCGTGGCGCCATTCGGATGCTTTTGCCATTCCGGCCGCCAAACCAGTTCGGGCGTATGGTGGCAACAAAAGAAAGTCCGGCCGTTCTGCACCGCGTCTCCATCGATCCTGACCACGGTGAATGCCGCATCCTCGGGGCCGGTAGGCAGATCGACCGGACGTGAGAACTCCAGCGGCTCGAGCACGGGCAGCCCCCTGGAAACCAGTTCATCGTAGAGCTTCCCCGGTTCGGCATTCTTGAAGACAAGGCCGCTGAGGCCCGGCGGGTGCACCCAGAGACCGGGTCGCAACTCATTGCGCCCGGGCAGATAGCCCAGAAGCTCTAGATAGGTGTTTTGGAAGACGGCGAGATTGTTGCTCGATCCCAGTGAATGATGCCCGCGTTCGGTGACGAGAAAGCCGAGCCTCTCGTATCGGGCAACCGATTCATCGAGTTCGCCGTGCACGTTCACGACCACATGATCCAGCGCCGGAATACCACTACTGTGCGTCATTGATTCCGGTCCTTGTCCCGGCGACGGTTTCAATCTGGCGTTCCCGGTGGGCGTCTTGCGGTTTGCCGGCTTCATCAAGAAGTCTCGCCTGATGGAATGGCCCACCCAGCTGCCGGGGAAACCCATGGTGATCGACGGCTGCAAGGTCGAGCACCTCGGGGCTTTCGGCCTTGCCCTCTTCGATCAGTGCCGCTCCGGCCCTTGCCAGCGCCAGGGAAATCCGCGCCACGATCCCGGCCTCGTCGGTGCCCGGATCGCTTGATGGGCGACCCGTCTCCCGACCGGTGCTCGAAGCATTTGCGTCGACCCATTCGCCCAGAATCGAGCCCGGCGCCTTGCTGAAGCCGAGCGATTCCAGCATGCCGATTTCCGTTTGATGCGGCAGAGGGGGCAGTTCCCGCAAGGCGACGGCGATCCAGTCGGGCCGCGGCCTCGTGTAGAGTTGCGCCTTGCGAGCCTTCTGCCTGGCGAAGAACTGGTAGATTAGCGCCTTCGATTGCGGCGAGCGGTGCAGCTTCAGAAAAAGCCGCGTTTCTTCCGAAAGGCCTTCGCAAAGCAGATGCCTGCAGGCGAAGTCGACGGCATCGATGCATGCCACGGGGGCATCGCAGCCCGGCATCTCGCGCGCCACTCGTTCACGCCAGCGGGTGATGGCTTCTTGCTCGTTGGCAGTCATCTCGCGGGCGCCGGGTTTCCCTGCCCGTTTGTCTGGCGTCGGAGCCTGGGCCAGCCGGTTCAGGTAGGCGTCGATGCCGTTTGCTGCGACATCGTCAACGAGTCCGATTTCCTCGGCTCGTTCAGCACCGATTTGGACGCCCGTAACCAGTAGTTCGAGAGCGTCTTCGACGCCGACAAGCCGCGGGAGGCGCTGGGTTCCCCCCGCGCCGGGAATCAGACCGAGATTCACCTCCGGCAGGCCGAGCCGGCAATTCGCCTCGGCGGCGCGCCAGTCGCATGCCAGCGCCAGCTCGAGTCCACCCCCCAGGGCATAACCGTGCATGAAACAGAATGTCGGCTTGGAAACGGCGGCGACCCGTTCGATGATCTCGGCGACCTTGGGCGCGTCGCTCGGTGTGCCGAACTCCTTGATGTCCGCGCCAGAGACAAAGGAGCGCCCCCTGCATGCGATCACGATGCGGTCGATGCCGGAATCGGTTTCGGCTTCGGGGAGAACCCGTGCCAGGCCGCGCCGGACGCTGGCGCTGAGCGCATTGGCAGGCGGGTTGTCGATCCATACGATGCCCAGTGGCGGCCTGCGTTCGAACTGCACGGTTTCCGACATAAGCGCGCGTTCTCCTCCGATTCGGCCAGCGCGAGAATTCGATTGACAGGCGAGGTCAATCGCAAGAAACTTATCGAGTACTCGATAAAATGTCGAGAGGAAAATGATGATTGCTGACGAGCGCGGTTCTGTGAGGTCGGATGTCCCGCTGAGCTACATTGGCGAGTTTCGGGACGAATCGGAAATAGCGGAATTCGAAAGAACGCCCTTCGAGTCGAGATTTTCAGCGCGTTCCGTTCATGCGGCATTGGCGGCAACGGCGCGCCGGCATCCCGACAAGATCGCCATTCGCTTTCTGCCGAATGGTTTATCGACCGACGCGCCGCAGACAATGACCTTTTTGGAACTGTTCCGGCAGACGACATCGCTTGCCAACCTGTTCCGCTCGCTTGCCGGAGGCGCGAACGGGCCGATCGCCATCGTGCTGCCGAACGTTCCTGAGTTTCACGCGATCGTATGGGCGGCGGCGACGGCTGGCATCGCCTTTCCGATCAATTGCTATCTCGAAGCCGAAAGCATCGCGTCCCTGGTAAAGGCGGCCGGTGCCAGGGTCGTGGTTTCGCCGGGAGAGGACCGCGATCCCGAGATATGGCGGCGGGCAATACAGGCCGCAGACATTCTGGGAAAAGACGTATCGCATCTGGTTCTTTCCGACGATGCGTCCGTTTCCGGCAATCTGGATGTCTTGAGCAGGGCGCATTCCGGCGCGGAACTGGATTTCGCGCCGGACGAGGATTTCGAACGCATCGCGGCTTACGTGCATACAGGCGGAACCACCGGAACGCCTAAAATTGCTATGCAGTCCGTTCGCAGCCTGCTTTTCGAGGCATGGATCATGGGGGCCATCAGGCAGAACCAGCAGGAGAGCTGCACGGTCTGCGGCGGCCCCTTGTTTCATGTCGCCGGACTGGTCGTGACGAGCCTCGTGCCGATGGTCTGGGGCAATTCCGTGCTAATGCTGTCGCCACTTGGTTATCGCGCGCCCGGAGTCGTTGCGGACCTCTGGAATACGGTGAGGCGGTTTGGCGTGACACAATTGACACTGGTGCCGACCGTCCTGTCGGTGCTGGTCGATCTGCCGTTTCCTTCAAGGCCGGAGACCTTGAAGGCAATCGGCAGCGGGGCATCGGTCCTGCCTGACACGCTTGCCAGACGCTTCACCGACAAGACGGGTCTTCCGATCCGGCAGGGTTACGGCATGACCGAAGCGGGCTGTGGCGTGACCACTTCGCTGCACAGCCCGGTTCCCGCAGGTTCGATCGGACGCCGGCTGCCATACATACAAATCCGCATCGCTCGGCTGGATCGGGAGGGGCATTATCTGGAAGAAGCGCCCCGCGGCGAAAGCGGCGTGCTCCTCGTGCGGGGACCCAATGTCTTTTCCGGCTATCTGGGCAACGCCGAATCTCCCTGGATCGGAGACGGCTGGCTGAATACCGGCGACCTCGGCTATTGCGATGCAGCCGGCAGCTTCTGGCTGACGGGCAGGGCCAAGGATTCGATCAACAGAAGCGGCCACAACATCGACCCGGGCATGATCGAGGAAGCGCTGCTTTCCATACCGGGTGTGCGCGACGCCGCGGCGGTGGCAATGCCGGACGCCTATGCCGGCGAACTGCCGATTGCTTATGTCGCGTGTGCAGACGGTTCCGACGCGCAGGCGATCCTCGATCGCGCGTCGGAACTGATACCGGAGCGCGCGGCAATCCCCAAGCGCATCGTCATGCTCGATGAATTGCCGAAGACCACTGTCGGCAAAATCGACAAGGTGACTTTGCGGCTGAGGGCGGCCGAGCTTGCGGTCACCGAAAGGCTTTTCGACGCCGGCCTGTCCCGGCCGGATTTTGAAATCTCCCGGACGGTTGAGAAAGGCGCCGCTCGTCTGCGCGTTGTGTTGGCGTCAGGCGTTGGCGCGCGTCACAAGGCGGCGGCGGCCGATGCGGTCGGCGCCCTCGGCATCGGGGTGGATCTGGTTGCGGATGCGATAGACACTTCGCCCTAGCGTGGTTCGAGCGCCCGTGTGACGAACTCGATTACCGCCTCTTCGAGACGATCGGCCTTTACGCCCTTGAGGTTCCAGAAACGCAGCGGGCGGACGGTGCAAAGTATCGAGACAAGCTGCGCCCAAATGTCGGGATCGGGAACGTCGAAATCACCCGACTCATCGCCTTCACGTAACAGTCTGCGCCAGTTCTCAAGGCTTTTCGCGGAAAGCTCGTAGGAACGTTTCCGGTCGTCGGGACGCAGATAACGTGCTTCTTCGTGAAGCAGCATGATGACCGGCGAATCTTCCTCATACATGTCCATGAGGGCCGTGATGCCGGTGTTCAGCGCTTCCTTGGGCGTGCCGGCGTCCTTGAGCTTGTCGTGCAAACGTTCGTCGATCTTGGTGATCGTCGTCGTGAAGACGAGATTCAGCAGGTCTTCCTTGGTTTCGACGTAGTGGTATAGCGTCGGTGTCGTGATCCCGGCTTCGGTCGCGACGTCCTTGACCGAAGATTTGACGAAACCCTTCTGGCTGAAGATGCGCGTGGCGGCGCGCACGATCTCATCGCGCCGATCCGTGCGCGCTGTACCTGCCGATGCGGCGGCAACGGCGGGAGCGGACGCGGTCTGTGCCGTCTTGTCATCCTTCTTGATCACCTGAACGTGGCGGATCGTCGCCGAGGGCTTGCCGTTCGCAGTCGTGACCGTCGTTTCCCAGATCATCACGGAATCGTCGGCGAAGACTCGCTTGCATTCCGCCTCCATGGTGCGGGTGCAGCGACGATAGCTCGTCAGGGATGCCTCCAGGGTTCGGACCGTTGCGCCTGACCCAAGGTTTTTTATCACGCCCGCCTCAACGAGGCATTCGGCAAACCGTACCGCCAGCGCCATCCCGTCTCCGGCGGGCTCCTCCGTGCCCGTCCAGCGGCCGGCAACGCGGGCGTCCGAGCACGCGCGTATTTCAAGCTGCTTGGGGGAATTTGATGTGAATGGATCGTTTTGTGCTTTTGACATGCGGTTCTCGGCTGCGTCAATCCGGCAGACTATGGCAGAGCTTCGGGCGGGTTGATAGCCCTTGCAATTTAATCGAGTACTCGATAATATTCCAGTGAATTTGATCTGCACGCATGGCTTGCCGGAGGCACGTATTGAAGGAGTTCGAGGACATCGCGATTGTCGCCTTCGCCGAGGCGCGCAACACCAAGTACTCGGGGAGGACCGTCTACGATCTGGCGGGCGAGATCCTTTCCGGACTTGTTGACGCCAGCGGGATCGGCCTCGAAGACATCGACGGACTGGCGGCCGCCCCTACCATGACGGAAGGGGCCAATCCGTTTTTCCCGATCTTTCTGGGTGAGACCCTGGGGCTGGAGACAAAATGGCTTCAGGGCATGGATCTGGGCGGCGCGTCGTCCATCGCCGCAGTTCATCGCGCCGCGCTCGCCATAGCTTCGGGGGCGTGCGAAACGGTGGCGATTGTCGCTGCCGACGCGCCTTCGACCAAGTGGACCGCCAAATTCGACCGGCTTGATGCGCCGCGTGCGGGCTTGCTCGGTCCACCGGGCTCGTTCTCGCTGCTGATGCGGCGCTACGACCACGAATACGGGCTGGTGCCGGAAGCGCTTGGCAAGATCGCCGTGACGCAGCGCAAGGGCGCGGTTCGAAATCCCAATGCGTATGAAAAGTTCCGCCGTGAGATCACGATGGAGGATTATTTCGCGTCGCCAATCATCTCCGATCCCATCCGGACGCTGGATTGCGTGATGTATCTCGACGGAGCCAGCGGTCTGCTCGTCACATCGCGCCGTAACGCCGAGGAGCGTGGATTGCGTTATGTCAGGCCGGCCGCCTACCGGGAGGTAACGAACCACAGGGTGCGCGAGATGCAGGCCGATATACTCGACACCGGCTTCTCTGTGGCAGGGCCCGCAGTGCTCGCCGACGCGGGGATCGCACCGGATGAGGTCGACATGTTTCACCCCTATGACGACTTCACCTTCGCGATCATGCTGAAGATGGAACAGATCGGATTTTGCGGCCGGGGCGAAGGCGGGGCTTTCATTCTCGACACCGACCTGTCGCCCCATGGCAAGCTGCCACTCAACACGGGAGGTGGCCAGATATCCGCCGGACAGCCGGGTCTCGCCAGCGGCGGATTGAACCTGGTCGAAGCTGTTCGCCAGCTCATGGGAATGGCAGGCGAGAGGCAGGTTCCCGACCCGCGAAATGCGCTGGTGACGGGTATCGGCAGCATTGCCGTCATGCGCAATTGGAACGTGTCGAACGCCCTGGTGCTGGAGGCGGCGCAATGAGCGACATGACCACGAAGATGTCTCCGCCCGAGCAGGAATCAGACTTCGGTCTGCCGTTCTGGCAGGCGGCGCGCGATCATCGGCTTTGTCTGCAGGGAGGCGCCCTGCACGGCGCCCTGCAACACCCGCCGCGACCGATCTGTTTCGAAACGGGTGGTCGCAATATGGTCTGGAAGGAACTCGGCGGCAAAGGCACCGTTTACACCTACACCGTCAATCAGCGTCCGGCGCCCGGTTTCGAAGGTCTGGTCCCCTATATCACCGCCATAATCGATCTCGACGAGGGAGCCCGAATAACCGCCAACATCTCCGGTGATCCGTCGGCGGTGCATATCGGCAAACGTGTCGCCTTCGACGGCGCATTGTCCCACACGGGCGCGCCGTTGTTCGCCCTCGTCGAGGAGGCGCGGAAATGAACCGGGCAACCGCAAATTCCTCTGGCGGTTCGGCGAAGACGGTGCCTGGTTCCATCCCGGCGGAAACCGGAAACTCACATCCGCTGCTTGTGGTACGGGGATTGTCGGTCCGGCTGCCCGGCGGAGCCGACCGCAGTCACGCCATAACGGACTTCGATCTCGATATCGCTCCGGAAGAGCTTGTCTGTCTTGTTGGCGCGTCCGGCTCCGGAAAGTCGGTGGCGGCGCGTGCGATCATGCGGCTTCTGCCGGAATCGGCGGTCCGGATCGAAGCGGGCAGCATCCTGTTCAGGGGCCGCGATCTGGCCGGCCTGTCGCCCAAGGCGTTGCGCGAGGTTCGCGGCGCGGAAATCGGCATGATCTTCCAGGAGCCGATGACCGCCCTCAACCCGCTGATGTCGATCGGCCGGCAGATCGAGGAAGGGATGAGCGTCCGCGGCATCGGCGATCGGCGAAGCCGGCGGCGCAGGGCTCTGGATATCCTCGATGAAGTGCATCTGCCGGATCCGGACGCAATCTATCATTCCTATCCTCACCAGTTGTCGGGGGGGCAGCGCCAACGGGCGATGATCGCGATGGCGCTGGTGCTCGAGCCAAAACTGCTCATTGCCGACGAGCCGACGACTGCTCTCGACGTCACCACCCAAGCGACAATCCTCGATCTCATCGACGAACTCAGGCGGAAACACAAAACGGGGGTTTTGTTCATCACGCACGATTTCGGCGTCGTCTCCGAAATCGCCGATCGGATCGTGGTGATGCGTGATGGCCGTGTCGTTGAAACCGGCAGCCGCAACGAGGTTCTGAGCGCTCCCAGGGACGAATACACGAAGCGCCTGATCGAAGCAGTGCCGGGAGCCCGAAGGCGTCCCGTCAATGTGATGAACGACAATCCGGTTCTGCGATTGAGCAATGTTTCGAAATCCTACAGCCGCCACGGCTTTCTGTCGCTCAAGCGCAAGGAACATTTTGCTGTTTCCAATCTCAGCCTGTCGGTACGTCCACGCGAAGTCCTTGGGCTGGTGGGGGAATCGGGTTCCGGCAAGTCGACCGCCGCCCGCATTGCCATGCGCCTGACGGATGCCGATCGCGGCCAGGTGTTTCTGAGTTCGGAAGACATCTCGGCGTTACATGGTCGCCGGCTGCGCGATCGACGCAATGCGTTTCAGATCGTGTTTCAGGACCCCATCGGCTCGCTCAATCCGCGAAAGCGGGTTGGCGACATCATCACGGTCGGCCCCATGCTGCATGGCGCCACCCGCGATGAGGCGGAATCGCTGACGGAAGAGGCACTGGGGCTCGTCGGCCTCGACAAAAACGTTCGCAGGCGTTTTCCCCACGAATTTTCGGGAGGGCAACGCCAGCGCATCGCCCTTGCCCGGGCGCTGGTCATGCGGCCCAAAGTGCTGATCGCGGACGAGGCCGTGTCGGCACTCGATGTGCTCGTACAGGCGCAAATCCTCGATCTGCTTTGCGGGATCCGGGACAAGCTGGATCTGGCGATCCTCTTTGTGACGCATGACCTGCGGGTCGCATCCGAAATCTGCGACACCATCGCCGTCATGGAGAAGGGCGTTCTCGTCGAGGAAGGGCCGACGGCCGAGATCTTCGACGCGCCCAAACATCCCTACACACAAAAACTCTTGAACTCGATTCCGGGGCGTCAGTGGTTCGCTCACGGGACAACCAACCAAGACTGAAAGGAGAGAAGCATGAAACGTTTCGGACTGAAGACGCTTCTGGCCACGGCATCGGTGGCATTGCTGTTAACCGGCATGCCGATGATGGCCAGTGCTCAGGAACCACAGTCGGGTGGCACCATAGTTGAGCTTGTTTCCAGTGAGCCACCCAATCTGGTCGGTGCATTCGGCGGCGCGACAACGCTGCACGAAATATCGGACAAGATTTTCGACAAGCTCCTGGAAGACAAGAATGGCGAATACGAGCCCAGGCTGGCGGAAAGCTGGGAAGTTTCGCCGGATGGCAGGACATTCACATTCCATTTGAATCCGTCGGTGAAATGGCACGACGGTACGCCGTTCACTTCGGCCGATGTCGCTTTCACCATGACGGAGATCTGGAAGAAGTTTGGCGGCATCCTCGCTTACGGCAGGATCACGGGAGTGGAAACACCTGACGAGCACACTGTGGTCTTCAAGGCGGAAAACCAGATCGCCCCGCAGCTTCTGTTGGGCACGTTGGGCAATCTGCAAGGCCTGGTTCTGCCCAAGCACATCTACGAAAACACCGACTACAAGGCCAATCCCGCCAATCTGGCGCCGATCGGTAGTGGCCCCTACAAGTTCAAGGAGTGGGTCAAGGGCCAGTATATCGTGCTGGAACGCAATCCCGACTATTACCGCAAGCCCTATCCCTATCTGGACGGGATCGTTGTCCGGTTCGAGCGTAGCGCAAACACCCGCGCAGCCGCGCTCGAAGCAGGCGACGCGCATCTGGGCGTTCGCAGTCCGGTGGCGCTTCGCGATCTCGACCGGATCGAGAAGCTCGACAATCTGGCGTACACAGCCGCAGGCAGCGAAGGGGCGGTCTGGCTCCAGCAGATGGAGGTAAACCTTCAGCACGAGATCACCGCCAACCCGCTGGTGCGCAAGGCGATCGCCCATGCGATCAACAAGGAAAAGCTCGTGTCGCTGGTCTATGCAGGGCATGCCAAGCCGGCCACCGGACCGATCCCCTCGACCATACCTAGCTACACCAAGGACGTGGATACCTACGGCTTCGATCCGGCCAAGGCGGAAGCGCTACTGGACGAGGCCGGCTATCCGCGCAAGTCGGACGGCAAACGTTTCCCGCTCAAACTGGTGGTCGGCAACTGGTTCGAAACGCAAAGCCAGTCGGCTGATCTGATAGCCCAGGATCTCGCCGATGTGGGAATCGACGTCACGATCGACAAACCTGCGATCCCGGCATTCATCGGACAGGTCTACAAGAACTACGATTTCGACATAACGCTGACCAACTCGGTCAACTACAGCGAGCCGGGCGTGGGCAGTCTCATCTGGCTGTGGACCAAGGGCATCATTCCGGGCGTCCCCTGGCGTAACGCGTCGCACTACAGCAATCCCGAAATGGATGCCGTCATCGAAGCGAGCCTTGTCGAACAGGATCCGTCAAAGCGCATGGAGCAATTGCACACGTTCCAGAAACTGGCCGCTCGCGACTTGCCCATCATCTATCTGGTCGAGATGGACATGATCAACGTTTACAACAAGAAGCTGCACAATGTCGGCAATCATCCACGTTGGTATTACACCAACTGGGAAGATCTCTGGCTTGAACACTGAAACGCCGGAGCGCCTGTCGCGAGGGCAGGCGCTCCGCCAAAATGGCGCCGAATGCCGCCAATGAATTGCGCCGGATGAAATCGTGTACGCCCTTCTGAAACTCATCCTCAACAGACTGGCCCATGCGATCCCCACGCTCGTGGGGATCATTGTCATCGCTTTCATTCTGCTGAGCCTCGCGCCGGGCGATGTCGTCGATATCCTTGCGGCCGACGGTTCCATTCAGGACGCGGCGACAGCGGCGGCGATGCGCGCGAAATTCGGGCTCGACCAGCCGTTGCCGATGCAGGCGCTGAATTACGTGATCGGTGTTTTCCAGTTCAATTTCGGCTATTCGCCCATTCACTCGCTGCCTGTATCGGACCTCATTGTCAGCCGGTTGCCGGCGACGTTCCTGCTCATGGCCTCGAGCATCCTGTTGTCCGTGATCGTCGGTGTCGTGATCGGTCTTTATGCGGCGCTCAACGTGAGGACCTGGAAGGATTTCCTGGGTTCGGTTTTCGCCATCCTGTTTTTTGCCGCACCCAGTTTCTGGGTCGGTCTCATGCTGATGGTGGTCTTTTCGATCAAGCTCGAATTGCTGCCCGTCAGCGGAATGGTGTCGATGCGCATCAATGCCACCTGGTTCTCCCAGGCGCTGGACATCGCGCGGCATCTGATTCTGCCCACATGCGCGCTGGGGCTGTTTTATGCGGCAATCTATGCGCGGGTGATGCGCGCGGCGGTGCTGCAGGTCTCGAAACTCGATTTCGTGGAAACTGCCCGCGCAAAGGGAGTGCCTGAAGGCGCCATCGCCTTTCGGCATATCCTGCGCAACGCGGTGCTGCCGGTGATTACGCTTATCGGGCTTCAGACCGGCAATGTAATGGCCGGGGCGGTGGTCATCGAACAGGTGTTCAGCTGGCCTGGGATCGGCACGCTTCTTTTCGACGCCGTGCTGGACCGCAACCTGCCAGTGGTCATGGGCGTGCTGATACTCAGTTCGGTGATCGTGATGGTGACGAACCTGATCGTGGACATTCTATATTTCATCCTCGATCCGCGCATTCAGCTGGAAAAGCACTCATGAAGGGGTCGGCATTCCTGGCGCGGTACCTGAGCAGTCCTTCCGCGATACTCGGCACAAGCGTCATTGTGATGATCGTTACCGCCGCACTGTTTGCTTCGGTGCTCTACCCGCAGGATCCGCTGCGCAGTGTCGCGGCGCCTGAAATCTGGCCCTTTGTCGACGCGGCTCATCCGCTCGGTACCGATGCAATCGGGCGCGACATCGCCGCCATGATGATGCATGGCGCGCGCACGACTATCGCGATCGGCCTTATCGCAAGCATCGTGGCCTCGATCATCGGCATCCTGATTGGCGCGGTGTCCGGATTCTACGGCGGCATGGTGGACAATCTGCTGATGCGGTTCACCGAACTGTTCCAGATCATCCCCAACCTTGTTTTCCTGATTGCGCTCGTGTCCGTCTTCGGGCCCCGGATCGAGGTGGTCGTGCTGGGAATCGGCTCGGTATCGTGGACGGGCATGGCGCGTCTGGTGCGTGCCGAATTCATGACGTTGAAGAACCGTGAGTTCGTCCTTGCTGCGCGAGCCGCGGGAATGACGGATCTGCGCATCATCGCATCCGAGATTCTTCCCAATGCGCTGCCGCCTGCCGTGGTGCTTGCCTCGCTCATCGTCGGCGCGGCTGTGCTGTACGAGGCGTCGCTGTCCTTCCTTGGCCTGAGCGATCCTGCGATCGCAAGCTGGGGACGGCTGGTCGGGGAAGGGAGATCGCTCATCCGCACGAGCTGGTACATCGCGGCTGTTCCGGGGCTGGGCATCATGCTGGCGGTGCTGAGCGTGAACCTTGTCGGTGATGCGCTCACCGATGCACTGAACCCAAGGCTCGGACGGGAGGCTTCCGGGTCATGATGGCGGCAATCCGTATCGGCAATTTCGTTTCGCGTGTCGCAACACACGATGTGTCGGCGAACAACCATCAACACAATGAATACCGGGAGGCATAATTGGACGCGCAAACCATTCAGGAGATGCTGAAGCGATCGCCGTTTATCGAGTTCCTGAAACTGGAAGTCCTGGCGGTCGACGTGGACAGGCAGGAAATCCGCATGCGAATGCCGATGCGGCCCGAACTTGAGCGGGGTCATGCAAGCAACATGTTTCATGGCGGCCCCATAGCGTCTTTTATCGACACGGTCGGCGACTACGCTGTGGTGCTGGCCACGGACAAGCCGGTGCCGACGATCAATCTGCGGGTCGACTATGTGCGTCCTTGCATCGGCGATTACATCGACGCGGTGGCGATCACGCGCAGGGTGGGGCGAACGATTGCCGTTGTGGACGTCGACGTCATCGACGCCAATGGCAAGCTTTGCGCAGTGGGGCGCGGTTCCTATGGCGTGCCGCAATAGCGGAACCGGCGAATGAAAAGTTACGCCGCACCGCTGGAAGACATGGCGTTCCTGCTATGCGAACACCTGCGTATCCCCGATAGGACGGGTCCTGGCGGTTACGTGGCAGATGCGGAAACGATCGGGAGCGTTCTTGCTGAAGCGGCGCGTTTTGTCGAGGAGGAGATCGCTCCGCTGAACGCCACCGGTGATCGCGAGGGTTGCCGGTTCCATGATGGCGAGGTCACGACGCCTCCGGGGTTCAGGCAGGCCTTCGGCCGCCTGCGGGCACTCGGATGGCCGCTGCTGACTGTGCCAGCCAAACTGGGCGGACAGGCCATGCCCCGCGCCTTGGGAATGGCGTTCAACGAGATGATCGCCTCGGCCTCCATGGCGTTCGGCATGTTTCCGGGGCTCACCCGAGGGGTGGCCGACATGATCGCCGCTTATGGTGATGAAGAGCTTCAGCGCCAGTACCTGCCGAAACTGCTGAGCTGCGAATGTACCGGCACGATCTGCATGACCGAGGCGCAAGCGGGATCCGACCTTTCACTCGTGCGAACCCTCGCAGTCCCGGCGCAGGATGGCAGCTATCTGATCCGGGGCGACAAGATATTCATATCCGGCGGCGATCACGACCTGACCGATAACATCGTGCATCTGGTGCTGGCGCGGACGCCGGATGCGCCCGCCGGATCGAAAGGGCTGAGCCTCTTCATCGTTCCCAAGTTCCTGCCGCAAGCCGGAGACGAAATCGGCGTCAGGAATCCGGTGCATACAACGGGAATAGAGACAAAGATGGGGAACCACGCCAGCCCCACCTGCGCGCTGCGCTTCGAGGATGCGAGAGGTTTCCTGCTGGGGCCGGTTCATGGGGCCATGGGCTGCTTGTTCGCCATGCTGAACAAGACCCGCATCGGCTCCGGCCTGCAGGGCTGTGCAGTCAGCGAGGCGGCCTACCAGACCGCATTGTCCTATGCACGCGAGCGCAGGCAGGGACGCCCGCTCGGTCCGAACAGCCCAAACGGGGACAGTGGGACTGTCGCGATCATTTCGCACCCCGATGTGAAGCGCACGCTCGCCGAAATCCGAAGCTTTGTCGAAGGGGGCAGGGCCCTTTGCTACCGTGCTGCCGTCCTGCTGGACACGGCGGCGCATCATAGCGAGGCCGGCGATCGCAAAAGAGCCGAACGATTACTCGCGATCATGACACCGGTGATCAAGGCGTTCCTCACCGAAGCCGGCTTCAATTGCGCCGTCATGGCCCAGCAGGTGCTGGGCGGACACGGCTACATCGTCGGCAACATGGTGGAGCAGTACGTTCGCGATGCCCGCCTCGGCATGCTCTACGAAGGCGCCAATGGCATACAGGGTCTCGATCTCGCGATGCGCAAGATCCGGATGGACGAGGGACGGGCGCTCGCAGCTTTTCTCGCAGAGGCAGCGAACGAACTCGAGACATCGAATTCAGACGAGTGGCTTGGTCCGCTCGCACGGGTGCTCGATCTCGCCCGCGCCTGTTCGGATGGCATTCTGAAAGCGGAGCCGGACCAAGTGGCAATGGTGGCCGGCGATTACCTCAGGCTTCTTGGTTTCCTGGCGATGGGAACCGCATGGGCGGCGATGGGGCGCACGGCTCGGGCGCATCAGGATGAAGGCAGCGCCTTCCATGCAGACAAGCTGGCGACCTGCCGGTTCTTCATCTGCCAGGTTTTACCCGGCGCGGAGGCTCCCGCGGCCAGGATCATGGCGGGGCTCGGCGTCAGCTTCGCGGTGCCGTGCCAGCCAGGGAAAAGCGCGGAAGGTTCGGAGCTGTAGAGAGACATGCCGATGATACGCCGGAAATCGATGATTGTGACGGCTCAACCCGAAGCGACGGAGGCAGGCGCGTGCGTTCTCATGCGCGGCGGCAACGCGGTCGATGCCGCGATGGCCGCAGCACTTGTCCAGGGCGTGGTCGATCCGCAGATGTGCGGGATCGCCGGCTTTGGTACCTGCCAGATATACGATCCCTATCGAAACCTTCATCGAACCATAGACTTTCATGGTCGCACCCCTCTTGCCGCGCGCGAGGACATGTGGGCGGAGCTGCTCGAAGGCGAGGTCCGCATCGGTTTCGGCTTCATCCTGAAAGGGCGGGTCAACGACATCGGCTACCAGTCGATCGCGACGCCTGGTTCGCTACTTGCCTATTACGAGGCGGCCGAACAATTCGGAACATGGGACTGGAAGGATATCTGCGCTCCGGCAATCGAGCAGGCGCGACAGGGATTTCGGGTTCGCCCCCATGTTCAGCGATGGTGGACGCACGGTGCCGAGGAGGGGCAGGTCGACAATATCGAACGGCTGGCGTTTTCCGAAACCGGACGCAGCATCTACTTTCGTCCCGATGGCGGCCTGAAAAAGATCGGCGACCGGGTCGAAAATCCCGATCTCGCCAACACGCTCGAACGGATTGCACGGCACGGGGCGGCGATCTTCTATTCAGGCGAAATCGCCGAGGAAATGACGGCGGACATCCAGACCAATGGCGGATTGCTGTCGATCGAGGATCTGCGCGCTTATCGCACCGTGCATTCCGACCCGGCAAGGGGCAGCTACCGGGGGTACGACATCTTCACCAGCAACCCTCCGGGCGGAGGGCTGCAATTGATCGAGATGCTCAACATCCTGGAGAATTTCGATCTCGCATCGTTGGGGCATAACACCACGCAATATATCCGCATTCTGTGCGAAGCCATGAAGGCGGCGACCGTCGACAAGGACAAGTTCATCGCCGATCCCTTGTTCGTCGAGATTCCGGAGTTTCTGACGGACAAGAACTATGCCGCCGCAATTGCGAACGGGATACGCGAAGGGCGCAGGATCACCGTGCCCCGGCTGACGCGCCCCGAGGCGAGGGATACGACTCAGGTGTGCGTGGTGGACGGCGATGGCATGTGCGTGTCGATGACCCACTCGAACGGCATGCCGTCCGGAGTGATCGTTCCGGGTCTCGGTTTCATGCTCAACGGATGCATGGGGGTCTTCGATCCCCGCCCCGGAAACCCCGGATCGATCGCACCGGGCAAGAGCCGGTTTTCCGCCATGTGTCCCACCATCGTGTTCGACAATGGCGAACCCTGCATCGTTATTGGCGCGCCTGGCGGCACTCAGATTTCCATGGGCGTAATGCAGGCGATCCTCAACGTCCTGGATTTCGACATGACCATGTCCGAGGCGGTGTCGGCGCCAAGGTTTTCGGCGACCTCGGATGCTATCGACATCGCCAACCGCATTCCGAACTACACGATGGAGCCGCTGATCAAGGAAGGCTACGCAGTCACTCGGTCAGCATCTTCGTATACCATCGCGGGCGTACACGGGATTTCGCGGCGGAACGGCAGGCTCTGCGGTGGCGCCGATCCGGGACTGGACGGCATGGCGCTCGAAGTATGAATGCCCGCTCAAGGTCACGCAGGCGCCGCTAATCCCTGTGCGGTGCGCGCAGCGGCCGGTTGGCCAGCATGGTTTCCATGGAGAAGATGCCGGTCACCGCCTCGAATCCGAGATCGCTGGTCAATGCCTGGTACACACGGTCGTAGCCGGCCATGCCGGTCGTCACGACCTTCAGCAGGTAATCCCACTCACCGCCGACGCGATGCATCTCGACAATTTCCGGTATGGATTCGGCGCGGTGCTTGAGCCTGGCAGACCATTTCGCGTCGTGCTGGCGGGTGCGCACGAGCACGAAAACCGTCAGGTCCAGCCCCAACGCCGCCGGGTCGATGCGCGCGCCGATGCCTCCCAATATTCCGGCTTCGGCGAGATTCTGCATGCGACGCCAGATCGCGTTCTGCGACAGTCCGATGCGTTCGCCCAAAGCTCTTTGCGACAGGCCGGCATCCTCCTGAAGAACAGCGACCAACCGGTTGTCAATTTCATCGAGCTTGTATTTTTTCGTTGTCATGTGAACGAAAAATATCGCGAATATCGCATGTTTTTCAACTGATATTTCCCGGTTCGTTCGATCAAATCAACCAATCTATTGGAGATTGGGGAAATGAACCAGCCGGGCCGCCTTTTTGACGCGTTTCGCCGCGGGATCGAAGCGGACGATCCCATGCCGGGCATTCGCGCCGGAATTATCGGCAAGAACGCGATTGTCGATGGCCCCTTCGGTCCGAAGCCCCTGCTTTACGCCGACTACGTCGCCTCCGGCAGGGCGTTGCGACAGATCGAGGATTTCGTGCTGGGCGAAGTCCTGCCCTACTACGCCAACAGCCACACGGAAGCCTCCTATTGCGGCGCGTTCGTCACCGGCCTGAGACGCGAGGCACGCGCCCGGATCGCCAGCCTGTGCGGCGCCGATGAGAGCCATGAAGTGGTTTTCGCCGGATCGGGCGCGACCGCCGGACTGAACCGGCTGGTGCATCTTCTCGGTGTCAGGCAGGCGATGGAGAACGGACGCGGCGCGACCGTGCTGATCGGACCCTACGAGCATCATTCGAATATCCTGCCGTGGCGCGAAAGCGGCGCAGAAGTCTTCGAGATTCCCGAAGCATGCGAGGGCGGCCCCGATCTTGCCGCCCTTGCCGACGCCTTGGGGGCTGCGCAAGGCCTCGTCATCGGCGCGTTCTCAGCTGCATCCAATGTCTCCGGTATCACCACCGACGTTATCGCAGTCACCAGGATGCTCAAGGCGGCCGGCGCGCTTGCGGTCTGGGATTATGCTGGCGGTGGACCGTATCTGCCGATCGCCATGAACCCGGCCGCTGAGGCGGCGATCGATGCCATCGCCTTTTCTCCGCACAAATTCGTTGGTGGGCCTGCCGCTTCAGGCGTCATGATTGTCCGCAAGGATGCAGTCGCGACAAACATCCCTACCTTTCCCGGCGGCGGAACGGTCCGGTTCGTGTCTTCCTCATTCCACGATTATTTGCTCGATATCGCCGAACGCGAGGAAGCGGGCACGCCCAATGCCATCGGCGACATCCGCGCCGCGCTGGCGATGATCGTCAAGGATGTCGTAGGTCAGGCAAGGATCGATGCGATCGACGCCGATCTTTCGCGCAGAATGCTCGCCGAGCTTCAGGGCATGGACCGCATTCATGTGCTGGGCAGGACGGATTGCCCGCGACTGCCGATCTTTTCGTTCCTCATAGAGGATGGACCGAACGGGCCGATCGATCCGCAATATGCGACGATGCTGCTGAGCGACATGTTCGGCATCCAGATGCGCGGCGGTTGCGCCTGCGCGGGTCCCTATGGACACCATCTGCTGGACATCGGCGAGGAGCGTTCGGCGTTTCTGCGCGACAAGATCCTGTCTGGGGACCTCTCCGAAAAGCCCGGATTTGTTCGCTTCAACCTGAGCTATCTTTCGACGAACGAGGAATTCGAGACGATTGCACGAGCCCTTCGACAGCTTCCAGAACTGGCGGACCGCTATCTCGACCAATGTGGCGTAAGAAATAAAGGCGACTAAGAGTTTGTCGCAATGTCTGACGTCAGCACCTACCGGACAGATTTGAGGGTTTACGGAATGGAGTGTTCTGGTTCATCGAAGCTTTTAAGGAGCGCAGATGAAGCGGAAACCGGGAACATCGAAGGATGCCGCTGACAGGCTGGTCAAAGGCATCAGGCGCAAGACGCGCAAGCACTATTCGAGTGAAGAGAAGATCAGGATCGTGCTCGCCGGCCTTCGCGGCGAGGAGAGCATTGCTGCACTTTGCCGGCGCGAGGGGATCGCCGAGAGCCTGTATTACAACTGGTCGAAGGAATTCCTGGAAGCAGGCAAAAGCCGACTTGCGGGCGACACGGCTCGTCAGGCGACGGCATCGGAGGTCAAGGAACTGCGATCCGAGGCGGCAGCCCTGAAGGAGGTAGTTGCCGAGCTGATGCTGGAGAACCGGCTGCTCAAAAAAAGCAGCTTCACAGATGGGGAGGCCGAGGAATGAGATATCCTGCCTCCGAGAAGCTCGAGATCATCCGGACGGTGGAAGCTTCCCATCTTCCCGTCAAGCGCACGCTGGCGATGCTCGGCATTCCCGCCAGCACATATTACGACTGGTATGCGCGCTGGTTTGATGGCGGGTTCGATGCCCTGGCCGATCGAGTGCCACGGCCAGGCTCGGTGTGGAACCGCATTCCTGACGAGATCCGGGAGGACTTCGTCGAGTTTGCCCTGGAATACGAGGATCTGACGCCTCGCGAACTGGCGGTCAAATACACCGATGAGAAGCGGTATTTTGTATCGGAATCCTCAGCTTACCGCATCCTCAAGGCCGAAGACCTAATCACGGCGCCTGCGCATGTGGTGATCAAGGCTGCAGACGAGTTCAGGGACAAGACCTGCCGTCCGAACGAGCTGTGGCAAACCGACTTCACCTATCTCAAGGTTATCGGCTGGGGCTGGTTCTATCTCAGCACGATCCTCGACGATTACAGTCGTTACATCATCGCCTGGAAGCTATGCACCACGATGAAGGCCGGCGACGTCACCGACACGCTGGAACTGGCGCTTGAGGCATCGGGATGCAACAGCGCCACGGTCGTTCAAAAGCCCCGTCTTCTCAGCGATAACGGTTCGTCATATGTGGCCGCCGATCTGGCGGATTATCTCGATGGAAACGGTATGGACCATGTTCGGGGCGCCCCACATCATCCGCAGACCCAGGGCAAGATCGAGCGATAGCATCAGACTTTGAAGAACCGCATCCTGTTGGAAAACTACTTCCTGCCGGGCGCCCTCGAAGCGCAAATTGGCGCCTTCGTCGATTACTACAATCACCGTCGCTACCACGAGAGCCTCGGCAATCTGACCCCGGCTGATGTCTATCACGGTCGTGGAACCAAAATCCTGAAACTGAGAGAGGAGATCAAGAGACAAACAATCAGCAAACGCCGATTGCAGCATCAGATCGCTGCAGCCTAAACTGAAACGAAAACCGAGCCAGAACCTCCGTTAGGAAAACACTCAAGCGCTCCGGAAAACTCTGACGACGGACAAGGAAGTCCAGCGCGAAATTGTTGATTTGGAACGCAATCAATTGTGCGGAATAGCAATTCAACTAGCGTGTTGTGGCGCTAAACAATCTGGCTAAAAGCCGTTGGCCAGTCATGTGATTGAGCGCGGCACCTGATTGGTAGCTAATGGCCGTTTTAGCGTGTGCGTTTTCCAAATTGTCGCTTAGAGGGCATCAGTAAGTTCTGGCACGGTCTCAAAAAGGTCGGCCACCAGACCGAAATCCGCGATCTGGAAGATCGGCGCTTCCTCATCCTTGTTGATGGCGACGATGATCCTGGAATCCTTCATCCCGGCGAGGTGCTGGATCGCGCCCGAAATTCCGATTGCGATGTAGAGATCCGGGGCAACCACCTTTCCTGTCTGGCCAACTTGCCAGTCGTTCGGCGCAAAACCGGCATCGACGGCAGCACGCGAAGCACCGACCGCCGCGCCAAGCTTGTCGGCGAGACGTCCGATCATGGCAAAGTCTGCTTCGGAACCGACTCCGCGGCCGCCGGACACGATGACGCTGGCACTCGTCAGATCGGGACGGTCGCTTTCAGCAATTTTGTCTTCAACCCATTCTGAGAGGCTCGGATCATCGAATCCATTGATGGTCTCGATCGGCGCCGCGCCGCCCAGGCTCGCCGCGTTCAGTGTGGATGTTCGAATCGAGGCGAGCTTGATTGCGTCCGTGGACCTGACCGTCTGTATCGCATTGCCGGCATAGATCGGTCGTTCGAACGTGTCCGCATCCACCACGCGAGAAACGTCGGAGATGACCATGACGTCGAGGAGAGCTGCAATCCGGGGCAGGATGTTTTTTGCGTCGGCGGTCGCGGGGGCGACAATGTGACTGTAATCCTGTGCCAGTGAAACGATCAGGGCTGCGGTTGGTTCGGCAAGCCTGTGACCAAACGCGGTATCTTCTGCGACCAGAACCTTCGACACGCCCTCGATCCGCGCAGCGGCTTCAGCCGCCACCGAGACCGTGGTGCCTGCGCAAAGCACCGTTATCTCTCCAATCCCTTTTACCGCTGTTACTGCCCTGGCGGTGGCATCGAGCGATAATTCCCCATTGTTGATTTCACTCAGAAGAAGAACGTTCATCCTATGGCTCCCGCCTGTCTGAGTTTCGCTACGAGTTCGCCGACGGAGCTGACAATGACGCCCGCCTTGCGTGCGTCCGGCTCGACGGTTTTGACCACTTCCAGTCGTGGACTGATGTCGATGGCGTAGTCGGACGGTGTCTTCTCCGTCAAAGGCTTCTTTTTGGATTTCATGATGTTCGGAAGCGAGGCATAGCGCGGCTCGTTCAGCCGAAGATCGACGGTGATGACCGCCGGGATGCGCACCTTGATCGTTTGGAGGCCGCCATCGACTTCGCGAGTCACGGTCGCGCGGTCGCCATCAAACGTGACCTTCGATGCGAAGGTGGCTTGCGCCCATCCGAGCATCGCAGACAGCATCTGGCCGGTTGCATTCATGTCGTTGTCAATGGCCTGTTTGCCGCAAATCACGAGTGCGGGCTTCTCCTCTTCGCAGACTGCCTTCAGCAGCTTGGCGATCGCTAGCGGCTCGATATCGTCTTGCGGGTCTTCCGTAGTCACGATCAGGATCGCGCGATCTGCTCCCATTGCAAGCGCTGTGCGCAGGGTTTCCTGCGCCTGTTTGACGCCGATCGAAACGACGACAACTTCGTTGGCTTTTCCGGCTTCCTTCAGACGGACGGCCTCTTCGACGGCGATCTCGTCGAATGGGTTCATCGACATTTTCACATTGGCAAGATCGACGCCCGATCCGTCAGATTTGACACGGACCTTTACGTTGTAGTCGATCACGCGTTTGATGGGCACAAGGACCTTCATGCTTCGCTGTCTCCCTCTAGTGACTGGTTTCGGTTTCTCCCCTCAATGCGCAAGATTGGATGCGCAGACGGTTGGGCAGGGCGCTGCGTGAACCAGCGCGATGTCATGCTTGGGTCTCCGCGTTGGTGGCTTGTGACGATGCAATCGCCAGCGCCAAAGCGTCTATGCGCCTGTCCGTTCCGTCGGATCTGGAGTTCAGCAGGATAGGACCCTGCGCGCCCAGAACGATGGATCCGGTTTCTGCGGCGCCATGCAGCTTCCAGGATTTCGCCAAGGCGTTTGCCGCGTCGATTGTGGGCAGATGATGAGATCGGCATTTCCTGCCACGGGCGAATGCCCCAATCCCTTCTTTTCCGCTGAAGCCTTGCTGACGGCGACGTCGTATCCGAATGGCCCGTCGACGATGAATCCCGGCAAGCCGTTGGCCCGGCTTTCTTCGGCAAGGGCATTCGCGTCGATCGTGGCGGGAAGCCTGTCGGACACCTTTTCGGTGGCGGCAATCGCTGCAACACGGATCGGGCTGATCCCCATTCCGGAGAAAAACGGACGCGTGTTCAGGATGATCTGCCGCTTTTGCTCAAGCGTTGGTATCGGGACGATCCCGTTATCCGTAACGACCAGCAATTTGGGGTAGCTGGGCATCGACGCAACCGTGATGTTGGATAACACGCCATCGCCGCGAATGCCGGTTTCTCCATCGACAACGGCACGAAGATAGCTGGTGCTGTCGACATGGCCCTTCATCAGGATATCCGCCTCGCCAACGCGCACGGCGGAGACGGCGTGGCGGGCGCACTCGGTGGCATCGCCGCCCTTGACGAGCCGAACATGGTCCAGCCATTTCGCCGGCACCATCGGCGCCATTAGGGCCGGATCTCCACTCATGATCGCGCGATCGATCATGCCCGCTTCCAGCGCGGCAATCACGGCTCGCACGACATCCGGATCGTTTCCGCCGGCGACGGCAAGTCCTGCAGGCGGCAGGGTGCGGACATGATCCTTGAGTGCGCTGAAGCTGGCGATGCTCATGCGGCTTGCCCGACAGGCCAGTTCATGGCGGTTTCTTGCCCCCGCAAGACCCGCGCTACGCCCTGCGCTAGCGCCAGGCATTCATCGCTGCCGGGATAAACCTCAAGTGGAGCGAGATGTTTCGTTCTCGCACGAAGGGATGCGGCGACCTGCTGCGAATTCGCCAGTCCACCGGTCAGGATCACTGCATCGAGGCGGAAATCCAGAACGGCCGCCATGGCGCCGACCGCTTTGCCGACCTGATAGAGCATCGCGTCGAACACCAGTTCGGCAAATGTGTCGCCCCCGGCGATCATTGCCTCGACCTTGCGCATGTCCTTGGTGCCCAGCAGGGAAAACACCCCGCCCTTGCCGTAGAGCTTTGCCAGCAATTCCTGCCTGGCGTATTTGCCGGAATAGCAAAGCTCGATCAAAGGCAGCGGCGGCAGCCCACCGGCGCGCTCAGGCGAAAATGGCGATATCTCCATACGGTTGGAGTTGTCCACCAGCCTGCCGTTCGTCAGCGCGGCGATTGAGAACCCGGCCCCCAGGTGGGCCACGACGGCGCGAAGCTCGTTGAACGGCTTGTCCAGCTTTGCCGCCAGACGGCGCGCCGATGCGCGTATGTTCAGTGCGTGAACAAAGCTGAACCTGGGAGTCTCGTCGAACCCCGAAACACGCGCAACGTCCGTCAGCTCGTCGACGCTGACCGGATCGACGATGAAGGAAGGCAGACCCAGCGGGCTGGCAATGCCGCCGGCAAGCGGCGCACCTAGATTGCTGGCGTGGAGATAGACCGGGCGATGCAGTGCAAACTCCACGAGCGCGTCGTTGATTGCAATGACGCCAGAGGGTACCGGCGTCAGCATGCCGCCGCGTCCGGCGCAGGCAACCAGACGGTGATCGGCGAGGTGGTTCTCCAGGAAAGCCTGCACGCAGTCCTTGCGGAAGTTCAACTGGTCGGGGATCGAGGCGAAGCCCGCCATCACCGTCTCGTCGTGGTCGAGTGCATGTTCTGCGACCGGCAGCACATCGTCCTGCGACACAGCGAAGAGGGCACAACGCGTCGTCGTGGTGCCGGGGTTGATTGCCAGGATGACGTCGCTGCCCATCAGCGCTATCCGGCAAAGCTGTAGGCCGTCTTGACGGCGGTATAGAATTCGGCGGCGTAGCGCCCTTGCTCGCGCGATCCGTAGGATGAGCCTTTCCGCCCACCGAAGGGCACGTGGTAGTCGACACCGGCAGTAGGCAGATTGACCATCACCATCCCGGCGGTGGAATGGCGTCTGAATTCCCGCGCATAGGACAGGTTCCGTGTACAGATTCCTGACGACAGTCCGAAATCGGTATCGTTGGCGAGGGCCAGTGCGTGGTCGAAATCGTCGGCGCGGATAACGCTGGCACAGGGGCCGAATATTTCTTCGCGGCTCGTGCGCATGTCATTGGTGGCGCCAAGAAAAACGGCCGGCCGCTGATAATGTCCTTGCTGGTCGTTGCTCAGGTGCTCGCCTCCTACCACCGTGGCGCCTTCCTGCCGTGCGATATCGACATAGTTCAGATTGCTGGTCAGTTGCCCTTCGGACGCGACCGGTCCCATTTGGGTGCCCGGAGCGATGGCGTTGCCGACGGTCAGTCCCATCGCCGCGCGGGTCAGCCTGTCTGCAAACTCGTCATGAACGGCGCGGTGAACGATCAGCCGCGACGACGCCGTGCAGCGCTGTCCGGTCGAGAAGAACGCGCCGTTCAGGCAGGCAGCCACCGCAATATCCATGTCGGCGTCGTCCATAACCACCATGGGGTTCTTGCCCCCCATCTCGAGCTGGACCTTCTTCAGGTGCCTGGAGGCATCGACAGCGAGCGCCCTGCCGACTGGGACCGAACCGGTGAAGGAAATCGCGTCCACATTCGGATTCTCCACAATAGCCTGGCCGACGACCGAGCCCCGCCCCATTGCCAGGTTGAACACGCCTTTCGGCACACCCGCCTGCACCAGGATCTCCGTCATCAGATGCGCGCTGCCCGGCGTGAGATCCGCAGGCTTGAGCACCACCGTATTGCCATAGGCAAGCGCCGGGGCGGTTTTCCAGGCCGGTATTGCGATCGGGAAATTCCAGGGCGTGATCAGTCCGACAACGCCTACGGGTTCGCGGGTCACGGTGACATCGACCGAGGGGCGCACCGAGTCGATGGCGTCGCCCGTGACGCGCAGCGCCTCGCCGGCGAAGAACTTGAAGATCTGGCCGGCGCGGACGGCCTCTCCCACCGCCTCGGCGAGGGTCTTTCCTTCTTCGCGTGCGAGGATGTGGCCGATTTCGTCCTTTCTGGACAGAATGGCATCGCCCACACGGTCGAGAATGTCGGCGCGTGTCTGTGGGCCGATATTAACCCAGCCGGGCAAGGCGGCCTTTGCCGCGGCTGCGGCCTCGGCAACTTGACCAACCGTCGCGCGGGTGTAGTCGCCAATCGTGTCCGACAGGTCGGACGGGTTGATATTCGTCGATGCATCGTCTCCATCAACCCATTCGCCGTCGATCAGATTGCGTTTCGTTTCTGTCGTCACGATCTGTCCCCGGTTTCAAAAACACGCCGCGATGTACCCGACCATCTGCCGACAAGCTCCATCAGTCGACGAATGCGCGTTCGACCACGAATGTCGCCGGCTTGTTGTTGGCGCCTTCGACCAGCCCGAAGCCTTCGAGCATCTCCTTGGTGTCGTTGAGCATCGCCATCGAGCCGCAGATCATGCCTCGGTCGTCTTCGGGATTGATTGCCGGCACGCCCAGGTCGTCGAACAGCTTGCCCGACACCATCAAATCGGTAATGCGACCTCGTGTTGGATAGTCTTCGCGCGTGATCGAGGTGTAGTGACGAAGACGGCCATTCGCGAATTCCCCGACCAGCGGATCCTCCAGGCAGCCTTTGACCAGTTCCTGTCCGTATCTCAGCTCGGAAACTTCGCGGCAGGTGTGAGTCAGGATGACTTCGTTGAACTTCTCATAGGTCTCCGGATCGCGAATCAGGGATGCGAAGGGTGCAATCCCAGTGCCGGTCGAGAACATGTAGACGCGTTTGCCCGGCAACAGGGCGTCGTTCACCAGCGTGCCGGTCGGCTTTTTCCGCATCAGGATCGTGTCGCCGACCTGGATCTTTTGCAGATGCTCTGTCAGCGGGCCATCGGGAACCTTGATCGAGAAGAACTCGATCTCTTCATCCCAGGAAGGGCTGGCGATGGAATAGGCCCGGTAGACGGGCTTGTCGGCATTGGGCAATCCGATCATGACGAATTCGCCGGACCGGAAGCGGAAGCTTGGAGGGCGCGTAATTCGAAACCTGAAAAGCCGGTCGGTGTAGTGTTCGACGCTGGTCACGGTTTCGGCAAAGACGCCGGCAGGGACTGCGAACTCGGAAGGCTTTCGCTGAACGATCGGAGAGGTGTCTGACATTTGTGCCTCGCTAATTGACATCTTCTAACCGCCGGGCGCCTCGGAAAGATGCTCGAGCTTGTCGGCTTTCTCGGCCCATGCCTCGTGGTCGGCCATGGGTTCTTTCTTTGTGTTGATGTTTGGCCAGAGCTCCGCGAGCTTCGCGTTGATCGCAAGCCATTGGTCCATGCCGGTTTCGGTGTCGGCGCGAATTGCGTCGACCGGGCATTCCGGTTCACACACGCCACAGTCGATACATTCGTCTGGATGGATGACGAGGAAGTTCTCTCCCTCGTAGAAGCAGTCAACCGGGCAGACCTCGACGCAATCGGTGAATTTACAGTTGATGCAGCTATCCGTTACGACGTAGGTCATCGCTTGTCCAATTGTTTGTATACTAACAATAATGTTGCATGGGTTTGCCGTCAACTTTTTTAAGCGGCTGGGTAGGTTGCATGGGAACGCGGCAATGCGGCAGCACTATTCTCGTCAATTCGACCGAGAGTTACTCGTGCCTTAAGTCACTGAATAAACTTGCTTTATTTCGTAGAGTACAGGTTCGAACCCTTTACTCAAATCGGCAAGTTTTCGGTTGACGGCCTGCATGTGCTCCGACCGCAGGACGCTCAGAAAGTGCTCGCGCGTGTCCCATTGCGAATAGGAGGCAACCCGTGTCTTCGCCTCGTTGACGTGGATCGCCGCACCGATGAAGCCGTCCTGTTTTGCCAGGTGGTCCTTGTAGGTGCTGGACAGGATTCCCATCAGTTCCTCGTAGGTTCCGAAGGACACGTCATAGGTCACCATCACGGTTTGGACGTCGTGATCCTGTGAGATACGCATTTGGTTGATCTCCTCCGTTTGAGGTGCCGGTTCGATCCTGATTTCCGTTTGGGTTTGTTGGACAGCCGGTATGACCAGTCGGCAGCCCACATCATCTCGCCTAGCGAAGGCCGTCCTTGCCTTCGGCTTTTTCGTGCGTCAGACCACCGACACGCGGCAGCGGCCGGCCGCTGTCAGTGACGGCCACCGCGACGAGGATTTCGTTTGGGCGAGGGGCATCGTTCAGGCGCACCTCGACCCCGTCGAAATGCGAACGGACATAGGCCGCATCCTTGTGGCCGAGCGGAATGTCCAGATCCTGTCCCGGTCCGCCGCGCTTCTTCGAGGAAGGTACAAGCGCGGCGCCACTTTCGACTGCCTTGCGAAGAGGCGCGCCGAGCTTGGGATGCAGGATCGCCGCCGCGTGCTCCAGCTCGCCGTTTTCGCCGACCATCGCAGCCTTGCCATAGCTTTCGATTTCGTCCGGACGTACGCCCAGTGCAGCGACAGCCTTATCGCCCAGTAGCCCGCCCAGTTCGGCGCCGATTTCCATCAGTTCGGTCAGGTCCTCGACATAGCGTCCGGCAAAGGGGTTTTCGATGACAGCAACAGCGACCGACTTACGGGTTGGCGGAGAGATGGTTCGCCCGGCTTCGTTGTGTGTTTCCTCGACCCAGGTTGCGAGTTTTCTGATGCTGACGGTCATTTCAATCCGTCCTCTCCCTTGATGTCCCAGGCTTCCAGCCCGCCGGAGCGGGAATGGATGCGCGGGCCGGTCGTCATGACCAGGGCAAATAGCAATTCATCCGCCCGAGGTGCGTCGTTCAGTCCGATTTCCATCGAGTCGAAATGGCTGCGGACATACGAGGCGTTGATATGGGTGATGGGCACGTCGAGGCGCGCGCCGACTCCACCGACCTTTTTGGCGGACGGCACGATCGCCTTGGTGCCGGACAGCACCTCGCGCATCGCGTAACCGCCCGGCGCATGCCAGAGCGCGCCATGCTCCAATTCGCCGCCCGCTCCGACGAGCGATCCCTTGCCATAACCTTCGATCTTGTCCGAACCTCCTAGGGCAGTCGCCAGCTGTTCGGCCATCTCCAGGCCAAGCGGCCGCAGATCGTCCATGAACCCCTGGATGTCTTCGACATACTGGTGGGCAAACGGATTGGCCAGCACCGCAAGCGCCGCGCCGCGCTTCAATGGCGTGGCGCTGACAGGGCCTCCCTCTTGGAAAATCTCCTCGATGGTCAACAGGCGTTTTCTAACGTTTAGTTCAGGCATGAAGGACTTCCTTGCGCATGGGATCGATGGATTTCGACAATGTGCCAACGACTTCGTAGCGGCCCTGCAGGAACATGGCGGCTCCGGCGATTTGGCCGGCGTCCAGCATCTTTCGAGCCGCTTCCGCACCTGCGTGCAGTGCCCTGGCGCGGTCATCCGGGTCGAGCGGGTTAACGCAAGTGACGACCAGCCGATCCCCAAGATCGCTGTCGGGCGAGAGTTCGCTGGCGCGCGCGCGCGCGATCGCGGGGTGATCCGGCAAGTCGACCTGATTGGCGATCAAGGTGGCGGCAACGTCGGCCGCTGCAGCGTCCGTGGCCAGAACCGTGACACTGTCGGCAATGCCTAACGAATGGCTGCGCCCGTATACTCCGCTGGTTGCGATGCCACCGATTCCGTCACCGGCGCTCAGCCGAGCTCGACCCAAATCCAGACCGTCATGCGAAGCGATAGCTGCCGTGTAGTGTGAACCTGCCGCAAGATGCAGGGCAATGTCGCCGCCATTGTTCACATAGGCGCGGGTAAGCGGAGTTGCCGCACGCATCGCATGAAGGATCTCGTCTGCGACGGCCCCCGCGACAGCAATCATCGACGTCAGGAAATGCCGGCCGCAGAAGGGACGCGCGGCCATTGCCATCCGCCTGGCGACCGGGTCCGCCGGGTTCGGCGTGTCTGGCAGAAGCTGGGCGCGCAGGTAACCGAGCTCGCCAACCAATCCCTCCAGCAGGCCATCGAATCGCATGGCAGCGGCGCGAAACGCTTCCTGCCGCTGGTGATCGTCCGGCGCATCGACGCCAATGATGAGATCAATGGGCCCATGCTGCAGATGCAGCCGTTTGCCACCGTCCAGATATGCTGCGACCGGGCTTTGCATCCTTGGCTACTTCTGGTTCCGCCAGCTGTAGTTGCGGCTTGAGTGCGGGTCGGATTCCGGGTCGATCTTGCCTACCCGGCGTACGGTTTCAGTGATGATTTCCCCCACCGGGCGCACGCTGTCCGCGTGACCGCCAAGTGCGATGTAGTCCGACAGCCGCATCGTGAATTCGATAGGTGCGACGAGGGCGGGCGTCGGGACGTAGCCGAAGGAATTCGACGGCATGTCCATCACATCGGCCATCACGGTAATCCCGCCGCCAGGCCAGACATAGGCGTTGGCACCGCCGCAGGAGACGTGAGTGAGCGAATCCTTGACCGAACGGGTCAGCTTGACCGGATTCTCCGTGACCCCGGCGCGCAGTGAACCACCTGCTCCACCCATGAACAAGACGGAACACAGCGAAGGCTCGCAATTCTCGGCGATGCGTTCAACAGACGCCTGCAGCGCCTCGGGAAGTGGCTGGGGCTGCGGTTCCAGGTTTTCGTCAAGTTCGAAATAGGCGTATTGCTCTCCCGTTGTGGAGACCATCAGCAACCGTAAACCTTGCCAGGCAACGGACTTGTCCACGGGTTTGAGGATCGACAAGGGGTCCTCGATATCCGTTCCGCCCCAGCCAAGACCGGGTTCGGCAACTTGGAAGTATCGGCCGGGCGTGGATCGCCGTCCGTTGATCCTTATGCCCGTTGGCGGCACGTTGAGCAGCTTGCCGGCCTGATGTTCCGAAAGAACGCCGGTGATGTGGTCGTCGACAACAATGACCTCGTCGACATGTTGGGCCCATTGCGACGCGAACATGCCGATCGTTGCCGATCCGCAGCCCACGCGCATCAGCTTTTCCTCGACGCCGTTGACGATTGGCGCCCTGCCGGCCTGAACCGCGATAGTCGCACCCTCGTCGATGGTCAGTTCCACTGCCTCGCGGTTGCACAGTCGCAGAAGCACGTCGCAGGTAACACGGCCTTCCTTCTTGCTGCCGCCAGTCAGATGCTCGACCCCACCGAGCGACAGCATTTTCGAGCCGTACTCGCTGGTCATCACGTGACCGACCGGTTCGCCTTCGCAGCGCACGATCGCCCGCTCGTGACCGATGAACCGGTCGGTGTCGATCTTCACCTTCACACCGCAATAGCTGAAGATGCCTTCGGTCACGACCGTAACCATGTCGGCATCGTCGATTGTCTGACTGACGATGAACGGCGCGGGCTTGTAGNNTGTAGTCGGGATAGGTGGTGCCCGCACCAACGGCCGTGATGAAGGGACGGTTGGACTGTACGATGTCCCCGTCCCAGTCATTGCCATCAGTTCCCTTCATGAACGGCACGGCCTTGGCGCCGCTTTCGATCGTGTTTTCGATGATGGTCAACGGGTCGAGCCGGACAAGTTCGCCTGCATGGTTGGCATAGCGATCGCAGGCGCCCGATTTGCCCTCGGCGATGTAACAGAGCACCGGGCAGGCATCGCAACGTATCTTTCCAGGTGTCGCGCGAGCTTCAGCCGTCATTGTTCTTTCCTTTGATAGCCTCACGGAGTTTGGAAGGAGTCACCGGGACCGAGCGCATACGCACGCCGGTCGCGTGGGTTATGGCGTTCAGGATCGACGGAGCGGTCGGAACCAGCACATGTTCGCCCAGGCCCTTTGCGCCGTAGGGGCCGTGCGCGTCGGCAATCTCGAGGATGTAGGTGGTAATTGGGGGAACGTCCCCGACGGTGGGAATGAGATAGTCGTGCAGGTTCTCGGTTCTTCCCGGCAGGTATTCCTCCATCAGCGCCATGCCCATGCCCTGGGCGATCCCGCCGTGAACCTGGCCCTCGATCAGCATTGGGTTGATTGCCTTGCCGACATCGTGCGCGGCGGCGAACCGAACGGGCTTGACCGTACCAAGTGCCTCGTCCACTTCGACGACCGCCATCTGCGCCGCATACCCGAACTGGGCGTAGGGGTGGCCCTGGCCGTTTTCGTCAAGCGGCCGGGTCGGCGGGTTGTAGGTCTCTTCCGCGCAGAACACGTAGCCGAACTCGTCCCTGACCAGTTCGCGAAGCGCGATCTCATGGACCTCGCCGTCGCCCGATATCCGGACGCGCCCGTTTCCGAACTCCAGCTCGGCAGTCTGCGCGGCGTTGACGTGACGCAGGATCGTGGCGCGCAAGGCCTCGCCGCAAAGCCGTGCGGCATTGCCGGATACAAATGTCTGCCGCGAAGCCGAGGTCTTGCCGGCATCAGGCGTAATGTCCGTGTCGGGGCCCAGCCGCTCGATCCGCCGGGCATCGATCCCCAGTACCGTAGCAAAGATCTGCGTGATGACGGTGTTGGCGCCCTGGCCGATATCCATGGCTCCCTGGTGCAGGACCACGGTGCCGTCCGCACGAACCCCTGCGCGAATGGTCGACGGGTTGGGCAGCGATGTGTTTCCGCACCCGTACCAACCGGCAGCGATGCCGACGCCGCGCCGTAATGATCCGGTTTGCGCGGCGTTGAATGCCTCGGCGCTCTCCCGTTCCATGCGCCAGTCGGCGCGCAGCGCCTCGAGGCAGGCCTTGATGCCGACACCCTGTTCAAACACCTGGCCACAGACGGTCGGCACGCCGTCTTCCAGCGCATTCATAACCCGGAACTCGAGCGGGTCGATGCCAAGTCTTTCCGCCAACTCATCAAAAAGCGTTTCCTGCGCGATGGCGGATTGCGGCACACCAAATCCACGGAATGCGCCTGCCGGCGGGCAATTTGTGTGAACGGCATGCGCTTCCGCCCGGTAGTCGGCTGTACGGTAAGGGCCGGATGCATGGACAGGTACGCGATTGGCCACGGTCGGCCCCCATGACGCATAGGCTCCGGTGTTGAACGCGCCCGAGAATTCCATGCCGCTGATCCGGCCATCGCCGGTCGCCCCGATCTTCACCTTCAGTTCCGATGGATGGCGCTTGGTGCTCGACTGCATCGACTCGGTGCGCGAATACGCGATGCGTACGGGTTTGCCCGTCTTCAATGCTCCGAGAGCCAGATAGGGCTGTACCGAAATATCCAGCTTTGACCCGAACCCGCCGCCAACCCCGGTCGGCACGATCCTGATTTGGCTGCGGTCCACGCCGAGGATGATCTCCATCGCTTCAAGATCCATGACCGGCGCCTGGGTGCAGGCATGGATTTCGACGCGGCCATCGACCAGTTCGGCATATCCTGACTCGGGCTCGATATAGGCATGCTCGACAAAACCCGAGCGGAACGCACCTTCGACGGTTATATCGGCAATGCGCAGCGCACCTTGCGCATCGCCACAAGAGACGAACCCGCGGCACATCAGGTTGCCGTCGCGTCCTTCGTGGAGCAGTGGTGCGGCTTCGGCGCGGGCCTCCGTCACGGTCAGGGCGCTCTCAAGTTCCGTCCATTCGACCGGAAAAGTGCCCGGATCGAATGCTCGGATCGCTTCGGGCGTTCCGACAACCGCGGCGACTGCCTCACCCCGGAAACGCGCAGCCTCTTCGGCGAACACCGGCTGATCGGCAAATTCGGGAATAACCCCGAAACAGTTCCTTCCCGGAACGTCGGCGGCGGTCAGAACGGCTTCCATACCGTCATTGCGCGACAGCCACGCATCCAAATCGCCAAAGCGGAAGGCCGTACGAGGGTAGGGCGCGCGGATTACCCTGATTTCAAGCGTGCCGGGTGGTGCCACGTCGTCGCCGAATTTCTCCACGCCGGCCACCTTGTCTCGGCCGTCGAGCCGACGGATGGCCGCGCCCGCATTACCGCCATGCGCCAGATGGCTGGGTGCTTTCATGACCGCGTCGATGATCTTTCTGTAGCCGGTGCATCGGCACAACACCCCGCCCAGCGCATTCATGACAGCGTCTTCATCTGGCGTGTCATTGCGGCGCAGTAAGGCAGTGGCGGACACAATCATGCCCGGCGTGCAGATGCCGCACTGGGCCGCGCCGTGATCCTGAAAGCTTTCCGCCAGGCCCTTCGCGACCGGATCGTCATGGACAAGCCCCGACACGGTTTCAACCTGCTGGCCTTCGGCCTGCTGCGTCATTACCAGACAGGCGCAAACCGTTTCGTCGTTCAACAGTACCGAACAAGCCCCGCAATCGCCGGCATTGCAACCGACCTTCACGTCTCGTGCGCCAAGCCTTTCGCGCAGCGTTTCCGACAACCGTTCGCCGGCGCCAACCGTGGTTTCGACGTCTTGGCCATTGAGCCTGAAACGGACATTGGAACTCAAGGGTACGCTGTCCATGAGTTAATTCCCTTCACAGGCGGCCAGCACCGCCCGCCGGCATAGCTCGGAGACGACGTCAAGGCGATATGAAGCCGATCCCCTGACATCGGTGATCGGCGACAGCGGGGATAGATCCGGATTGGCAACGATCTCAAGCGTCGCGACTTGCTCGGGGGTCATGCCCGATAACCGCACTTCGAAATCAGGCAGCCGTCTAGCCACGGGCGAGCAGCTTCCGACTGCCACGCGCGCCTCGGCGATTCGGCCATCCCGCAGGGCTATGGCGGCCGCGACCATGGCAATCGAGATCACCATGTGCGTGCGGCTTCCGAGCTTGTGGAATGTGCTCTTCAGATCATCGGCACATTGCGGAACGTGAATTGCAGAGACGATTTCTCCGGGATTGAGATCGACAGAACGCACGCCCTTAATGAACGCTTGCAAGGGAAGCTCGCGCCGGCCTGATTGCGATGAGATTTCAACACGGGCATTGAGGGTTAGCAGCGGCGGCACGCCATCGGCTGCAGGGGAGGCGTTGCAGATGTTTCCGCCAATGGTCCCTCGGTTCTGGATCTGTATGGAGCCGATTTCACGGCCCGCCTGCTGCAAGGAGCGAAATGCAGGAGGCAAGTCCGACCGAACGATCTCCGTCCAGGTCGTTAGCGCCCCGATCCGCCAACCACTTGCAGTTTCCGTGATGCCGCGAAATTCCTTGATCCGGGTGAGATCGATGATCGGGTCGTGATGTTCGCCTGCTCGCAGCGCAGGGAAAAAGTCCGTGCAGCCAGCGATGATCCTTGCGCCGGTTTCTCCGACAAGCGCATAGGCCTCATCGGCGCTCGTAGGCGAAAAGTATGACAAATATCCCCCCCAAAATCGTTAGTACACAAACATTAAATCAAGGTGCCTAACTGTGTCAATCGTCTGGCGGCAGCTGCTTGTCGATTAGCCTGTCTTCCTGGTCTGCCCCGCCGGTTTTCCTCCCCTGATTTGCTCATTGAGCGAACCCGCAATTGCAGTTACCCGATACGCATCTGAACCGTAGCCGTTCGGGCAGGTTGGCAGAGACAAAACAGGCTTTGCGCGGTGACCCGCGCAAAGCTGTCAACAGGGAACCCGGGAATTGCGCCGCCGGCAAGGTCAGGCCGCGATGGCCGCCTTGCTGAGGTCCGCCACCACTTCGTCCGAAGTCTGAAACTGCCGGTCGTTGTCCGTGGCATAATATGTCTTGTAGTACTCGAGCCCGGCCTCGTGCGCTTCCTGCGTGAATGCCTGCAGGGCATCGGTGATCCAGACGATGTCATAGCCGCGCTGAAACAGGTCGCCAGATGTGTGGCGGCAGCAGCAATCGGTATGCAGGCCGGTCATGTAAACCGACTCGATGCCGCGATCCTTCAGTTGTTTTTCGATGTCCGAGCTGAGAAAGCCGCTGTAGGTGGTCTTGGGCAGGACGAGGTCGCCTTCTTCCGGGCCAAGCTCGGGCATGATCTCAGCCCATTTGGTGCCTTTCATGGAATGCGGCGGCCATTTCTTCAGTTCGAGATCCTCCGGCGTATGCTCATCGGTTGAGAAAATGACCGTGACGCCTGCCTTGCGCGCGGCGGCAAGGACCTTTTGAAGCGGTGCGATGATGCCCCTGGCTGCCTCACGGTATTCGGCGCCTCCGGCGTTCGCAATGAATCCGCCTTCTTCCACGAAATCCCGCGCCATGTCGATCAGGATGATCGCTCGTTTCTTGGGGTCGACGTTTGACATGTATCTCTCCATAATGTTCGTATACAAATGAAAACGTAGCACCGGCTGGCTATTGGCGCAACAAATTGATTGGGCCTGTTCATGGCCAGCCGGCCCGATCTGCCGACCATGGGTCATGGCCGCCCGCACGGAGACATCAGTTCATGACAAAGCACGACCTGCCACTCACGACGGCGCACTGGGGAACCTACAGGGTCGAGACGCAGGACGGCCGCCTCAAGTCTCTGCATAGCTTCGAGCATGACCGCGACGCGTCTGCGATCGGTCGCGGTTACGTCGATACAATTGACGATCATTTGCGTGTCAGAACGCCGATGATCCGTAAAAGCTGGCTGGAAGAGGGGCGGGGCGCGCGCACCCATTTGCGCGGAGCGGAGGCATTCGTCTCGGTATCCTGGGATGAGGCCGAGGATCTCGTGGCAAGGGAACTGTCGCATGTGTGCGAGACCAGAGGAAACAAGGCGATCTACGCAGGGTCCTATGGCTGGGCCAGCGCCGGGCGGTTTCATCATGCCCAAAGCCAGATACACCGGTTTCTCAATTGTATCGGGGGCTACACCCGATCGCTGAACACCTACAGCTTTGCGGCAGCCGAAGTGATCGTGCCGCATGTCCTTGGCGATTTCTGGGGACCGTTGGCGGACACCACAAATTGGGATTCAATTGCCGAATCGACCGAACTCCTCGTCGCATTCGGGGGCATTCCGCTGAAGAATGGTCAAATGACGCCAGGCGGCGTTGGCGTTCATGCGCAGCGCGAAGGAATTCTCAAAGCGTATCAGTCTGGCGTGACGTTCATCAATGTCAGCCCGATCCGCTCGGATACGGAACGCGCATTGGATGCCGAGTGGCTGGCCATCCAGCCGAACAGCGACACCGCCCTTATGCTGGCCATTGCCCACACATTGCATCAGGAAGGCCTCGCAGATCGTGACTTCCTCGATTGCTATACGGTCGGGTACGACCGCTTCATTCCCTATCTGACGGGAGCATCGGATGGCATCGCAAAGAATGCCGATTGGGCTGCACGCCTGACCGAAATTCCAGCGGATCGAATCCGAACCCTGGCACGCCAGATGGCGTCACGGCGCACGATGATATCGGTGAGCTGGTCGCTGACCCGGCAGGACCACGGCGAGCAGCCCTATTGGGCCGCCATCACCCTGGCAGCGATGCTGGGGCAGATCGGCTTGCCCGGCGGCGGCATCGGATTTGGCTATAGCGCAAGCAACAATGTCGGCGACAGTTACAAGAGCCTACATGTCGCGTCACTGCCCCAGGGAACGAACCTGGTAGCCGATTACATCCCCGTGGCGCGCGTGAGCGAGATGCTGGAAAAGCCGGGGCAGCCGTTCGACTACAACGGGAACCGGGGCACCTATCCCGATATCGATCTGGTTTACTGGGCCGGCGGCAATCCGTTTCACCATCATCAGGACCTGAACCGGCTGATGAAAGCATGGCGGAAGCCAAGCACGGTCATCGTGCATGACTGGACCTGGAACGCGATGGCAAAACGCGCCGACATCGTTCTGCCTTGCACGACATCACTGGAGCGTGCCGACCTCGCGATGTCGCCCTACGATCCCTACTTCATCTATATGAGCCAGGTTGTGGATCCGGTGGGCGAAGCGCGCAACGACTATGACATCTTCTCGGGAATCGCGCGCAGGATGGGTGTGGAAAACGCCTTTTGCGAAGGAAAATCCGCCGAGGATTGGCTGAGAGAAATCTATTCGATCACGCGCGACAGGGCAGGCGATGTCGGACTGACCATCCCGGAATATGACACGCTCAGGAAAGAGGGATGGCATTGCATCGGCCGGCCCGACGAGCCTGTGCCGATGCTGGGTGACTTCCGGCGCGATCCGCTTGCCAATCCGCTTGCGACGCCAAGCGGCAAGATCGAGATTTTCTCGGAGACGGTCCATGGCTACGGCTACGCCGACTGCCCTGGCCATCCGGCCTGGATCGAGCCCTTGGAATGGCTTGGCGCAGATGGAGCCGACTATCCGCTGCATCTGATCTCGAACCAGCCGACAAGAAAGCTGCATTCACAGCTCGATCACGGAAGCTACTGCCGGGAGATCAAGATCGGCGGGCGCGAAGCGATTGCCCTTCATCCGCGGGATGCAGCGGATCGTGCATTGGTGGATGGTGACATTGTGCGTGTCTTCAATGGCCGTGGCGCCTGTCTGGCCGGGGTACGTGTCGATGCGGATATCCGGCCCGGTGTCGTCCAGATGAGCACCGGAGCATGGTACGATCCGGAAAATCCGTCCAGTCCGGGCGGCATGTGCAAGCATGGCAATGTCAATGTGCTGACGCCGGACAAGGGAACGTCGAGCCTGGCGCAAGGACCGATTGCCCAAACCTGCCTGGTCCAGGTCGAAAAACTGCAGGGTCCGGTTCCCGAATTAACGGCATTTCAGCCTCCCGAAATTCTGGCCCGGGTCTCGACCAGGCAAAGCTCTGGCTGAGAACAGGTCTGCGACACGATGAAGAGCCTTGTGCCGGGCCAACAAATGCCCTTGACTCGGAGATGTATTGTTGTTCGTATACAAATGAAATACGAGCAAGGCTGGAGGTACCGAAAGCATGGCCGAAAAGATCAAGCTGACTGAATCGGATGTTCTGGTGGTAATCGACGTTCAAAAGGATTTCTGCGCCGGTGGCGCGCTGGAGGTCCAGAACGCCGATGCGGTCGTCGAGCCGATCAACAAGTTGATGGACGTGTTCCCGAATGTGGCGATCAGCCAGGACTGGCATCCTGTGGGCCATAAATCGTTTTACACATCGCATGAGGGCAAGAAACCGTTCGAGACGGTTGAAATGCCCTATGGCGAGCAGATTCTGTGGCCCGAACATTGCGTGGTCGGAACGCCTGGAGCCGAGTTTCATCCGGGCCTGAACACCAACAAGGCCAAGGCGATTATCCGCAAGGGCACCAATGTGGATATCGATTCCTACTCGACCTTTTTCGAAAACGACCGCAAGACGCCGACAGGCATGGCCGGCTACCTTCGGCAGAATGGATTCAAACGCGTATTTCTGTGTGGAATCGCCACGGAATACTGCGTCGGTTTTTCTGGGGTCGACGGCAGGTCTGAGGGGTTTGAGGTCTTCGTCGTGACCGATGCAACCGCGCGGTTCGACAATGATGACTACGACCCGATGATAGAGCGCTGGAACGAATGCGGTGTTGCTCAGGTCAAGTCGGCGGATCTGGAAGCCTAGTCAGGCCTGGCGCCATCCGGAACAAAAAGGCCACCGGTGCATAACGGGTGGCCTTTTTATTTCGGTGCGCCGGAATGAACGCTCCTAATCGACCGAGATCACTTGCTTCGCGGAGACAACATCATCTCCGTTTCGATACGGCATGTGCAGGTTGCTGTTCAACTCGACACTCACCGTGTAGTCCCCTGGGGGAAGCTGTCCGATCGAGGCGTTGTGGCCGTACATGCGCTGCAGTTTCATGCCGTTCAGGTAGAGATGCGCATGCCCGTGCCCTGCGATGTGCTTGGGCTCGTCCGCCATCTGGTCGAAGACAAAATTGTCGGTCTTGATCTCGACACTCCATGAACTGTCCGTCGCCCGGCTCACGGAGAGCGAGACGGATGGGGCAGCTTCGTTCCTGTCATCCGCGCCCATGTCTGTCATCGCCATATGTCCGGCATGTGGCGACGTTGCGGGACCAAGCACGGCCTGCGTCGTCAACTGCCCACTTTTGCGAAAATGCAAAGCGATCGGTATCAACCTGCCTTCCTCCAGATTGCCTGAAATTCCGTCAAGCACGACATAGGCGCCGTCTTCCGAGAGGACGGAGGAGGCGCCCGCCGGAACAGGCAGGACAGAATGGCCGTCGCGCACGGCCAGGCTGGCGCGCTGGGCATCGGGCGAAGACACGCCCTCCAGAATGTCAGGCGTATCGCCATTGGAAAACTTCGCGAAGACATGCACACGGCCAGGCTCATTGGCGATGGACACGGCGGTTGCGCCCGACACCGCAACCGTTCCGGCGTCCCTCACATATTGCCATGCGATGGCCATCACGACGGCAATGGCGAGAACGAGTGAAAGAAATTTTCTCATGGCAGAACGCTTCCCAAAATATCGCTAGTACACTAACAATAATTCATGATTGTTTTTTTGAAAAGCCCTGCCATTGCGATTGGCGTGCGAACGGCTTTGGCATTCTCGCTGGTGATCCTCGGCGCAGGGCCTTCCCTGGCCCACACATCCGAGCAGGCTTTCGTCCTGCTGATGCCTACCGGGCTTTACGTCACGGCCGGCTGTCTTGCGGTGATGGCATCGATCCTGACCGTTTCCGTCATGCCGCGCACGGTGATCGAACGCTTTTTCCGGACGGTGTCGGTGCGCTGGCGTCCGCCCCGGGAGGCGCTGTGGACGGCGACCAGCTTGGCATCGTTCTGCGTGTTGTGCGCCGCCATCTACATGGGATTCAACGGGCCACGAGACCCGCTGACGAACCTGCTGACGCTGGGCATCTGGACTGGATGGTGGATCATCCTGTTCGCCCTTTGCGGCTTGCTCGGAAATCTGTGGACTGCGCTAAATCCGTGGCTCGGCCCGTACCGGCTGTTGTTGCGCCCGACCGAGCGCAACGGGTGGTTTCGCCTGCCCGAACGAATTGGTTCCATGCCCGCAGTCTTGATGGCACTCGCCTTTTTCGGGTTCATGGTGGCAGACCCGGCCCCGAGCGACCCCGGTCGGCTGGCGACGGTAATCGGACTGTACTGGGTCTTCCATTTCCTTGGGATGATCCTGTTTGGCGGCGAAGCGTGGCTGCGGCAGTGCGAAGCCATCACCCAAATTTTCGCCCTGATATCAAGGACCGGGCTGGTCCAGTGGCTGCAGGAACTGAAGATTGGCCTGCCCGGGTGGCAAATCGCTCGGGGGTCGGTTGAAGGAACCGGACTGTCCCTGCTCGCGCTGTTGATCCTTGCCGGTGGAAGTTTCGACGGGTTGAAAGAGACATTCTGGTGGCTGGGAAACATCGGAATCAATCCGCTCGAATTTCCCGGACGCACCGCCGTCATCGGTTCCTCGCTTGCAGGTTTCGCCGTGTTCGCGGCGATCCTGACGGCCGGTTTCCTCATTACCTGCTGGAGCGGGAAGGCGCTGCTAAACCGGTTTTTTCGAGAGGGCATGCAGTCGGACACGGCGAGCATCTTTCGCGCTTTTGCGCCCGCCGTTCTGCCGATCGCGCTGGGCTATCACATGTCGCACTTCCTCACTTCGTTCCTGATCGACGGTCAATACGTGCTGGCCGTTCTTGGGGACCCCTTCGCGCGCGGCGCAAACTATTTCGGTCTGGCCGAAATACGGGTCACCACCGGCTTTCTCAGTTATTCGAAAAGCGCGCAGGCCATCTGGCTGACCCAGTTCGCGTTTGTTGTGACGGGCCACGTGTTGTCGGTGCTTGTTTCTCATCGCATTGCGCTTCGCCTGTTCGGTGACACGCATAAGGCTTTGATAGGTCAGATTCCTCTCGCATTTTTCATGGTCGCCTACACCTGGTTCGGGCTTTGGCTGCTGGCGGTGCCGCGCAGCGCTTGAAAAAACTATTGGACAAATCGTTAGTATACAAACATTATGGATGGCGTGTGCATCCAACAGGGAGAGCCAGATGCCAAAGAATAACACACGCCTTTTGACTCGCCGCCAGACACTCAAATCGATTGGCGCCGCAGCGGGTGCCGGCTTGGTCATGCCAAGCATCGCACGCATGGCGCATGCCAGTACCCAGGGTCCGATCCGTCTCGGCTTTGAAGTGCACCGCACCGGAATCGGGTCGTCCTACGGAAGGTGGTATGAACGTGTCGGCACCGCGGCTGCCAAGCGCATCAACGCCATGGGCGGCATCAATGGCCGTGAGGTCGAAATCATCGCGGAAGACGATGGCACCGATCCCCGCCGTGGCGCCGAGGTCGTAGAGCGCTTCGCCAGCCTGCACGAATGCGATGCCGTGTTCGGCACGCTATTCAGCCACGTGGTCTTTGGCGCCGCGCCGCGTGCCGGTGAGTTGAAGATGCCCTATTTCGTGATCTCGGAGGGCTATCATGTCGCGGGCGGTCTGCTGAACCGTTATTCGTTCCAGCCGGGCATTACCGACGTGCGCGCCCAGGTAAAGGCCATGGCGCCCTATGTCAGCCAGAACCTTGGCAAGAAGGTCACGATGTTCATTCCGGATTTCGCATTCGGACACGATCACCGCGACTTCTTCTCGGAGGCCATCAAGAATCAGGGTGGCGAGGTGCTGGAAGTCATCGCAATTCCGCCGACCGAAACTTCCTTCACCCGCTATTTCCCAAGAATCCCGCGCGACACGGAAATGATCTATCACGTCATGGTCGGTCCGGCCGTTCTGACATTCGTGCGTGAACTGGGCGAGTTTTTCGGTGGCCGCGGACCGGCGCTCTTTGGCTATATCGACAGCCTCGAAGCCGTCGACACGGCGAGTCCGGGCCTGGAATTCCTCGAAGGCAGCCATTTCTGGGAGGGCATGCCGCGCTTCATGCAGCCAGATGCAGATGCCCACGAAAAGATGTACCGCGAAGCGGTGGGGATCGACGAGAACGGTGCATCGGTTGATGACCCCAGGGACATATCGACCGCAGGGCACATGTTTGGTGTCTGGGAGACGTTGAGCGTCATCAAGATGGGCATGGAAATGTCCGGCTACCAGACACGCGCCGATACCGGCAGCTTCATCGAGGCGGTGGAGAGCCTGACCAAGTTCCCGCTTTCGGACGACTTCCCGCAGGGCGAAAAGATCTTCAATGGCAAGACGCACCAGGTGTTTGGCCATCAGAACATCTCGCTGGTGGAGCCGGACGGGAAGCTCAAGCGCGTTCATCGCACCTCGATCGAGGACACGTTGTACGAAAACGACGTCGACTACACGACACAGTCGCTCTGAGCGAATCTCCGGCGAGGGAGCACGATGGAATTTGGACCTCATTTGCTGCTGGCCTCGCTGGAGGGCGCGGTATCAGCTGCGGTACTTGCCTTGACGGCAATGGGCCTCAGCATCGTTTTCGGCGTCATGCGCATCGTCAATGTTGCGCATGGCGAATTCTTCATGCTGGGAGCGGTTCTCGCATGGTGGATCGCCTCGATGATCGGAGCGCATCCAGCCGTTGGTTTCGTGGTGGCGATCGTGATCGCACCGCTCGCCGTCGGCGTCATTGCGGCGGTGGCCGACAAGGTGATCCTTCAGAGGATCGGCTACGATCCCGAGCGCACGATCGTCGCGACGATCGGGCTGCTCTACATTCTGCAGCAGGCCGCGCTGATGACCTTCGGCCCGGATGCCCGGCCGGTAACGCCTCCTTTTAATCAGCGTATCGACCTGCCGTGGTTTGAATTCACTAAAAATGGTCTTGGCCTCTTCTGGCCATGGGGCTTGAGCATCACCAGCTACAAGCTCTTCGTGGTCCTGGCCGCAATCCTCATTCTTACGGGTGTCTGGCTGCTGATGACCCGAACCAGGTTCGGGCTCATCATGCGCGCCACCCAGCAGGATCGGGAAATGTCCCAGGCCTTCGGTGTGCCCGTGGACAACGTATTCGCCTATGTCTTCGGTCTCGGCGCCGCGCTGGCGGCCATCGGTGCGGTTCTGGTCGTCCCGGTGCAGCAGGCGCACTACCTGATGGGGCACGACCCGCTCCTGCTGTCCTTCATCGTTGTCATCATCGGCGGATTGGGCAGCCTGCCCGGAACCGTGATCGCCGCCGTGCTGATCGGCATGAGCGACGGGATCATCTCCGTGTTCTTTTCCCCGACACTGGCCAAGATCGTTGCAACGATGGCGGTCGCCATGGTGCTGGTGTTTCGCCCGCAGGGCCTGGTCGGGAAGGCAGCGTCATGACAAGGGAACAAAAATCTCTCTGGCTTCACGCGGCAGTCGTGCTGGTATTGGGCGCATTGTATTTCGTTCTGCCGGAATACCATGCCGGCAACCTCGCGCGCATCATGGTGCTCGCGGTCTATGCGATGGGATACAATCTTCTGTTCGGCTATACCGGGCTGCTGAGCCTTGGACATGCGATGTTCTTCGCAGCTGGAATGTATGGCTTCGGACTGGCGGTGAACCATGGCGGCCTGCCGGCGGGGGCAGCGGTCTTGATCGGAATCGCCGCGACCCTGGTCGTCTCGGTCGTCGTCGGGTTCCTGGCGCTTCGCACGCGCGATGTGGCCTTCATGATCGTGATGCTGATGTTCGCGCAGACCGGCTATCTCATCATCCTGTATTTTGGCGAGTTCACGCGCGGCGACGAAGGCTTTGTCGTCCAGCAGGCGCAAAGGGGCCTCTTCGGATTCGATCTGTCCGCCCAGGGAATCCGGTATTGGGCGGCGCTGATCCTGTTCTCGGCCTGCCTGCTCGGCATCGCGAAGGGGGTCAATTCGCGTTTCGGCAAGGCGCTGGTGGCGGTCCGCGAGAATGAGGAACGTGCCCGTATGCTGGGCTATGACACGCACCGACTGAAATTCCTGGCGGTGGTCCTGTCCGGCGTCCTGTCAGGTGCTGCCGGTGCGGCCTACGGTCTGCTGTTCGGCTATATCGGATCGACCTTCGCCACGGTGCAGTACTCGATCTTTCCCCTTCTCTGGGTGCTGCTCGGGGGGGCGGGGACGACGCTCGGCCCATTCGTTGGCGTGTTGTTCATGTTCTACCTCATCGACCTGTCCAGTTTCCTGACCGACGCCTACATGTTCATCGCCGGTATCGCATTGCTGCTGCTGACGATGTTCGCTCCGAAAGGAATCGTGGGACAAATCCGGGCAAGCAGGGTGCCGTGGCTGCCATGAATATTCTCGAGACAAGGGCACTGACCAAATCCTTCGGCGGGATCAAGGCAAACACCAACATCGATTTCGCGCTGGAGCAGGGCCGGACCATGGCCCTGATCGGCCCGAACGGCGCCGGCAAATCGACATTTGTCGGCATGTTGTCGGGGCGGATACCGGCGACGAGCGGACAGGTGTTTTTCAAGGGCAAGGACATAAGCCATCTGCCGGCGCATCGCCGAATTGCGCTCGGCATTGCCTACACTTTTCAAATCACCTCCGTCTTTTCCAATCTCGACGTCCGGGAAAACGTGGCGCTTGCGGCGCGGCGCGATAGGACGAAATCCGAGGACGAGGTTGCCGAGAGAGTGGCCGGGGTGCTTGCCCGCGTCGGGCTGTCCGACAGGATGGAACAGCTCGCCGGGGGGTTGAGCTATGGCCACCAGCGGGTGCTGGAAATTGCCATGGGTCTCGTTCAGGAGCCCGAACTCCTGATCCTCGACGAGCCGACGCAGGGGCTGGCAGAATCCGAGGTTACGGAATTCGTTGACCTGATCAACGGCTTGCAAGGCCGGCCCACGATATTGCTGATCGAGCACAATATGGACGTGGTCATGCGCACGGCGGAAATGATCACGGTTTTGAACTTCGGCGAGATCCTGGCCAGCGGCACGCCGCAGGAGGTGCATGACAATGCGGCCGTCCAGGCTGCCTATCTGGGGACGACCACCAATGCTGAAAGTTGATGGAATTCAAGTCGCCTACGGGAAGGTTCAGGCCCTGTTCGGCGTTACGCTAGAGGTCAAGCCCGGGGAAATCCTTTGCCTGCTAGGACGCAACGGCGCCGGCAAGACGACGGTGATGAAGTCGATCATGGGTCTTCTGCCGCTAACCGGCGGCGCGATCTTTTTGAATGGAGAGGTCATCAGCGGCATACCGGCCCACGAGATACCGAGGAAGCGTATCGGATATGTGCCGCAAGGGCGCCGGCTATTTCCTGAACTCACCGTCTCCGAGAACATCGAAATCGGGCTGCTGCCATGCAAATCCGGGTCGGATACGCGCGATTGGGTGCTGGAAATGTTTCCGCGGCTGCGCGAAAGGCTGAATCAGCAGGCACATACGCTTTCGGGCGGCGAGCAGCAGATGCTGGCGATGGCGCGTGCTTTATGCCTGCATCCCCAGGTCCTGTTGCTGGACGAGCCGACGGAAGGATTGCAGCCATCGATGATCGAGCTGATCCGCCAGGTCACCGTCAATATGAAGAACGAGGGGCTGGGTGTATTGCTGGTCGAACAAAGGGTCGACGCGGTGTTGTCCGTCGCCGATCAGGTCGCGTTCATCGAGCATGGCCAGAATCTCGAATCGCTCAGCGCGGAAGAACTGCGCGGTGATCCCGACAAGATACACCGTTATCTGGGCGTCTGACCCCATGCCTCGCGTTCGCTGAATGGCTAAAGCGCTGGCCGTGTTTGATTAGGTAATTTTCCGCAAGAGCTTCTGCAGTGTTTTGCTTTCGGAGGCTGTCAGCGGCTTGAGGGTCTCTTCGGTGATCCGGGCACCCGCCGCGTGCAGCATCTGCTCGACGTCCTTGGGGACATCGCCGAGCGAGAGAAGCGAGCGCCGCTTGTCGGTCGGGTCGGGCCTCACCTCAACCAGCCCTCGCTGGCGAAGCCGGTCGATAACGCCCTTGATCGTTGCGACATCCATCGCAGTGCGCCGTCCCAACTCGTTTTGCGAGCACTCACCCATTTTGGCCAGTTGCACCATCGCGGAGAATTGGGTCGGCGTCAGATCCATCGGCGCAAATTGCTGAAAAATGATCGCATGACGCTGCCCGGCCAGGCGGAGCAGAAACCCCACCTGATCTTCTAGGCGATACCGTTGTTTTGTCTTGCCGACGAGATCCTGATCCACGTCACAGCCTTTCGAGAAGATGTGGCTTTACCGCTCCAGCCGTCTCTCGCTGGCTGGGCGCCGGGGAGCAGCGATCCAGTTAATACAGCGACAAAGGCTGCCAAAACAAGGTTGCAATCGTCAATTAGTTTGTTAGTATACTAATGAAAAGCATTCGGAGGGTGGCATGAGTGAAGAGGCTGGGAAACTGGTCGTGAGGAATATTGGTCTGCTCCTGACGGGCAAGATCGAGGCTCCGATTTGCGATGGCGACTGCGTGGTCGCGATTGATGGCAAGATTTCTGCGTTCGGCTTCGAGAAGGATTTGGACACGGATAACGCAACAACAATTGTTGACGCCAAGGGGGTCACGCTTGCCCCGGGGCTGATTGACAGCCATGTCCATCCGGTCGTTGGCGACTACACGCCGCGCCAGCAGCAACTCCACTGGATCGACTCGACACTGCATGGCGGCGTCACGACAATGATTTCGGCCGGCGAAGTCCACATGCCGGGTCGTCCCAAGGACATTGTAGGACTTAAGGCCATGGCGATTGCCGCACAGCGCTGGTACGAAAACTTTCGTCCATCCGGCATGAAGGTGCTGGCCGGCGCGCCGGTGATCGAGCACGGCATGGAAGAGCATGACTTCAAGGACCTCGCCGATGCCGGCGTGAAGTTTCTGGGTGAAGTCGGGCTTGGAACCGTCAAGGACGGCAAGACGGCCCGGCAGATGGTGGACTGGGCCCGCAAATACGGCATTCAGTCGACGATCCACACGGGCGGGCCGTCCATTCCAGGCTCCGGCCTGATTGATGCCGACATGGTCCTGGAGACCGGAACCGATGTTGTCGGCCATATCAATGGTGGGCACTCGGCGCTTCCGGACGATCAGATCGTTTGCCTTTGCGAGAGCTGCACCAAGGGGTTGGAGATCGTGCACAATGGCAACGAACGCGCGGCACTTCTGACGCTGAACACGGCGCGTGAGCTAAATAAGCTGGACCAGATCATCCTGGGCACCGATGGTCCGGCAGGCTCCGGCGTGCAGCCACTTGGCATACTGCGCATGGTTGCCATGCTGGCCAGCCTGGGCAAGATCGATGCGGCCACGGCGTTTTGTTTTGCAAATGGCAATACCTCTCGTCAGCGCGAACTGGATACGGGGTTGCTGGAGGTTGGGTACGCAGCCGATTTTGTCTTGATGGATCAGGCGCAGCACGCGCCCGGCAGGAATATTCTGGAATCCATCGAGCTAGGCAATCTGCCTGGCGTCGGCATGACGATCATTGATGGTATCGTTCGCAGCACGCGCAGTCGAAACACGCCGCCAGCGAGGACGCTTCCTGAGGTCGTTTGAACCAGACCATCTAGATCGCGATTGCACCAACTCTTTTCAGGATTGTTCGCGAACAGCGAGTCCCGAATTCTGCTGGAAGCTCTCAATCTCTACCTGTCTTGCAAGTCCGCACATTCCTGCACGCGTTGGGATCCAATCCGCCAGCTCCCAAAAAGTCATCTTGCCTTGACTAATCCCGGCGGCCTAGGCTGCCGGCAGGTCCAAATAAACCCGAGGCCCATGTCCATGCCGGCTACTGGCATGCTGCCGGACTGCCAATGGGACCCGGTCAAACTTGCCTTGCTCGATATGCGAATATCTCGATCAGATTTGACCGCCTTGCGGGTCTTCGATGCCGTTGCGCGAAATCGCGGCTTCGCCCAGGCGCAGGTGGAGACCGGCCTGAGCCTTTCGTCCATCTCCAATCACGTTGCCGCGCTTGAAGAGCGGCTTGGCGTCAGGCTTTGCGATCGTGGTCGCTCCGGATTCAAGCTGACACTCAAGGGGCAATATGTGCTGGATGCCGCACGCAACATGTTCACCGCGATGGACGAGTTTTCCGGTGCGATGGACAGCCTGCGCGAGCGGTTGGTCGGCAATTTGCGGATAGGCATTGTAGACGCGATGTCAACGGACCCGGTGATGCGCCTGCCCGAAGCCCTGGCAAACTTCAAGTCTAGCGCGACCGCTGTTACCATCGAGATATTCGAAGACACGCCGAATGTCCTGCAGGAACGGGTGCGAACCGGCGACCTCCACCTGGGCATCGGGAGTTTCGCCTTCAAATCCGGCAGCATCAGGTATCAGCCGCTCTACGAGGAAACGCATGGCGTGTTCTGCTCCGACCTCCATCCGCTCTACGGTCGGCAGGCAGCGGACATTTCGCCCGATGAAGTGAGGAACTGGCCGGTCGTGAGCCGCGGCTACTGGCGCGACGATATCCTGATGCGGCTCGGATTCACGAATATCAACGCAACGAGCTACCAGATCGAGCCGCAACTCATCCTTATCCTGTCCGGCCAATATCTGGGCTTTCTACCCAATCACTACGCAGAACAGTGGACTAAGACTGGCAAACTGCGCCAGATCTGTCCAGACGAGCTGCAGTACTCATGCGAGTTCGATCTCATTCAGCGTCATTCTGCGCCCAAAACGAGGGTCGTTTCGCGCTTTGTTGCCGAGGTTCTGGCCGCGCATGGTACAGGCTGACAATACGTTTGGTTTTGCAAAACTAAACTTGCCAAGATCGATATCCCAGTTCCTCTCACACCCTGCCTATATTTTCCGGACATGGTGCAAAGGGCAGGGTTGAGTGTGAGCAAAACCTACAATCAGCCACTTGGCGGAAACGAGATGCCACGTTTTGGCGGTCCGCTGACGATGATGCGGTTACCCACTGCCACGCAATGCGAGGGCATTGAGGCTTGTTTTGTCGGAGTTCCGATTGACGTTGGCGCGTCGAACCGCCCCGGGACCCGTTTCGGACCCCGGCAGATACGCGCGGAAAGCACGATGATCCGCCCCTACAACATGGCTACCGGTGCCGCCCCCTTCGACTGCATCCAGGTGGCCGACATCGGAGATGTCGCGATCAACACATTCGATCTCAAGGCATCGGTCGAGATCATTGGCCACCGCTATTCCGAGATATTCGCATCCGGTTGCGTGCCGCTGACGATGGGCGGGGATCACACGATTTCCTGGCCTATCCTCAAGGCGGCCAGCGCGCATTACGGGCCGGTTGCACTTGTCCATGTCGACGCCCATGCGGATATCAATGACGAGATGTTCGGCGAGAAAATCGCCCATGGCACACCTTTTCGCAGGGCCTGCGAGGCCGGTGCACTGATCAATGAAAAGGTGTTTCAAATCGGTCTGCGCGGCTCCGGTTATTCCGCCGACGACTTCAACTGGTCCCGCGAGAGGGGGTTTACCGTCGTGCCGGCCGAACATTGCTGGCACCGCTCGCTGGCACCGCTGATGGAAGTGGTGCGTTCCAAGATTGGCGATGCGCCGACCTACCTTTCCTTCGACATCGACAGCATTGACCCCGGCCTGGCTCCTGGAACTGGCACCCAGGAAATGGGTGGGCTGACAACGATCCAGGCGCTTGAAATCGTGCGTGGCTGCGCCGGTCTGAACTTGATCGGCTGCGATTTGGTCGAGGTCTCGCCGCCATACGATCCAAGCGGCACCACGGCGCTGCTCGCCTCCAATCTTCTGTTTGAAATGCTCTGTGCCCTTCCAAAGGTGGAAAGCCACCGCAGGAAGAACGTTGCTTCCGACCCTCTGAACGAAAGGATTTTCTAGAATGAAAGCGTTCAAGTCGCTCGTCGCGATCGCGGCCACGATACTATTCAGTGGCTTCGGTGCCAAAGCTCAGGAAATTAATGCGCTGGTGTGGTGCGACCACACGGATCCGGCGTTCCTCGAACCGTTTACCGAGGCAACGGGGATCAAGGTGAATGTCCGTGAATATGAGGGTACAGGCACTGCCCTGGCACTTCTGGAACAATCAAAACCGGCCGACTGGGACGTGCTCGTGGTCGACACGACCGACGTGCGACGTGTCGTGGAGCGCGGACTTCTCGCGCCGATCGATCCGGCGGACTTTCCTCTCGACGACGTGTTCCCGGAGGTTCGGCTCAGCGATTACCATCAGGTTGATGGCGTGACCTACGCGGTGCCCGAGAAATTCGGCTACAACGCCATTGCTTTCGATTCCAACAAGGTGAGCATCGAGCAGGCCCGGGACATCGAGACGCTCTGGAGCGCAGATCAGAAGGGCAATCTGATCATCTACGACTATTATCTCTCGATCATCTCCCAACTGGCTTTAGCCATAGGCAAGGAACCATCCCAGCTTGTGGCGGAAGACCTGCCGGCGATCGGCGAGAAACTGGAAGCCTTGCGGGCCAATGCGGCGCTGGTGGGCGACGTGGTCACTTCTCAGACGGCACTCGCCACCGGGCAGGCCGGAATACTGGTTGGTGGCGGGGAATATGCCGTGGCCGGCCTTCAGGCCGAACAGCCGAACCTCGACTGGGTGCTGCCCGACATTGGCGGCATCCGCTGGCAGCAGGCCGTGGGTGTGATGGCCGGTTCGGAAAAGAAGGAGGACGCCAAGAAATTCGTCCAGTACATTCTCTCCCCGGAAGGTCAGGCTCGCCTCTCGACCTCGTCCTGCTACTGGGGCATGCCGGCCAATTCGAAGGCGGCCCTGAGTGACGAGCAGAAGAAAAGGTTGCGCTGGGATGAACAGCCTGGGTTCCTTGCCAAATCCTATCCCTACTACTCGCCGACAGAAGAAATGGATCAGGCTATGCAGGATCTGTGGGCAGAGAAGATCCAGTAGGCATCGATGACGCTCACGACCACAGTCTCCCCGGAGAAGCTCGCGGAGCGACGGGAACGCAGGCAAGGCCTGCTCCTCGTCGCTCCCGCAGCGCTGTGGACACTTGCATTCTTCCTGATACCGACGCTGGCGATCTTCTGGCTCTCCCTGTTCAAGAAGATCGGCGGACGCATTGGCGACGAGTTGACCCTCGCCAATTACGAACGCTTCGCCACTCAGGGTTATTTCCGGGAATCCCTGTTCAACTCCCTCGAACTCACCGCCATTGTCGCGGTTATTTCGATCTGCCTCGCCTATCCACTTGCCGCGACGATCGCATTCCGGGTCGCGCCCCGCCTGAGGCGGCTATGCCTCATGCTCGCCGTCTTGCCTTTCTGGACGTCCTATGTGGTGCGGTCCTACGCCTGGCTTCTGGTCCTTGCTCCCAATGGCGTCGTCAATCAGGCACTGCTCTCGACCGGCCTGCTTTCCGAGCCGCTGACGCTGTCCTTCACCAAGGGCGCGACCATTCTCGGCTTCGTTCACTTCTTCACAATGCTGGGGACGCTGACGATCTACGCCAGCCTTGCGCGCATCAATCCCAGGCTGATACTGGCAGCGCGCGATCTTGGTGCAACCCAGTGGCAAACCTTCTGGAGGGTGGTCTTCCCGCTATCCATTCCCGGAGTCGTTGCCGGCGTCTTCCTGATCATCGTCGTGACGATTGGCGACTATGTGACGCCGCAAATCCTTGGTGGCAACAATGAACTCGTGCTGCCGCAAACCATCATCATGCAGATCCAGCGGCGGGCCGACATCCCCATGGCTGCGGCCCTGTCGGTGAGCATGATGCTGGTGGTCAGCCTCGCCTACCTCCTAATGGCGCGCAAGCTCACGGCGGAACGATCATGAACGGCAGGATCTCGTCGGCCCTGATCACGACGGCGATCATCGTGATTGCCCTGGCCTTCATCTATCTGCCGGTCGTAACGCTTGTCCTGTTTTCCGTTCATGACGGGCGGGTTCCGGTGCCGCCGTTCCACGGACCGACCCTTGAATGGTATGGCCGCATTCTCGGCAATGCCCGCGTCATGTCCGCGACAGGGTCTTCCATCGTCGTCGGACTGGTTTCCTCCGTGATTTCGGTGGCGCTGGCGCTGCTTGCCGGTTGGGGACTTTCCCGGCACAGGGTGCCGGGTCGCAAGCTTGTCGAAGCGCTGCTGCTGATGCCGCTTGCAGTTTCCTACCTGATCGTCGGCATCGGTCTGATGGTCAGCTTTTCGGACTATGTTCCAAAGTCGATCGGCTTCGTCGTGATCGGCCATGTGGTGCTGAACCTGCCGCTGGCCTTTGCCATTCTCTACGTCCAGTTCGACACGGCGCAGGCCCGCCTGGAGGCTGCAGCACGGGACCTCGGCGCGTCAGAGATGCAGGTGTTCTTCCGCGTCACGCTGCCGTCCCTGAAAATCCCCATCATCGCGGCCTTCGCGCTTTGTTTCACCTTCTCCTGGGACGAGTTCATCGTGGCCTTCCTGCTGTCCGGCTTCGACCCGACCCTGCCGGTGGTGATCTGGGGCCTGTTGCGGACCGGTCTCGATCCGCAGACGAATGCGGCCGGAACGCTGGTCTTCCTCGTCTCGATCTGTTTTGCACTCTTCGTCGAGCTCTTCCTCTTCAGAAAGAAGCCAAATGACTAAGGCAGCACACCTTTCCCTCAGGGGGCTCACCAAGCATTTCGGTGAAGTGGTTGCCGTTCGCGACCTGACGTTGGACATTCCCGCGTCGACCTATGTGGTTCTGCTCGGGCCGTCCGGTTCCGGCAAGACGACATTGCTGTCCATGATCGGGGGCTTCACCGCGCCGACCGCAGGCACCATGCTGCTCGACACCGCAGACATCACGATGATGCAGCCTGCGCAAAGACCGACGGCGACCGTTTTCCAGGACTATGCCCTGTTTCCCCATTTGAACGTTGGCGAAAATGTCGGCTTCGGACTGAGCGTTCGCAAGATCGCCAAGGCCGAGATCAAGCGCAGGGTAGCCGATGCCCTGGAGATGGTCGGGCTCGCAGGGTTCGAGAACCGCAGGATTTCCGAAGCCTCCGGCGGTCAGCGTCAGCGTATCGCGCTGGCGCGTGCCCTTGTGACACAGCCCGCAATCTTGCTGCTCGACGAACCGCTTGGCGCCCTTGACCTCAACCTTCGGCGCCAAATGCAGGACGAGCTTCGCGCCTTGCAGAAGCGGGAAGGCCGGACGTTCGTTCACGTCACGCACGATCAGGAAGAGGCCATGGCGATTGCCGACAAGATCATCATCATGAAAGACGGCGTGATCGAGGATGCCGGGCCGCCGCAGGACGTCTATTCCCGTCCTCGCAGCCGGTTCTCGGCGCAGTTCATGGGCGAAAGCAACATAGTGGAAGGCACCGTCATCGGCGGGTTTGCCGATACGCAACTGGGCCGTTTTCCGGTCGCCGGAAACGGGGTGGCAGGTGTCTCGATCCGGCCCGAGAACCTGGCGCTAACGTCTTCGGACGGATCGGTCTCGCTGGGACTGGCTGATCTGGACGAAACGGTTTTCCAGGGTGGCTTCGTCAGGGTGACCGCCAAATTGGGGAATGAGACGATCCGGCTTCGCGTTCCCCCGGTGGATATCGCCAATGCCGGCGAGAAGGTCGAGATCTTCCTCAAACGCGGCGGCGCGACCGCGCTGGAGGCCTAGCCGATGAAGGCGATCAGCGAAGCGGATTGGTACGAAACCATCCCGTTTGCGGACGGGATCACATTGATCCACGAGCCGTGGATGCCGTCTTTCTTCCGTTGTAACATGTGGCATGTCCGCGGCCGAGAATTCGACCTACTGGTCGACACCGGCCTTGGCGCTTTCCCGTTACGGCGCAATGTGCCTCTCCTCGGGGAGCGCCCGGTCATATGCGTGTCGAGCCACACGCATTTCGACCACATCGGAATGACCGCGGAATTCGAGGAGCGACTTGTTCACCCGCTCGAAGCCGCGATCCTAGCCGATCCGCGCAACGATCTGACACTTTTCGACTATTACTCCGAGGATGGGCGCGATGCGGAACTGTTCCTGACGCCGCCGGAAGGCTGGGATGCCAGCGCATATCGGATCCAGCCGGCACCTGCTTCCGGTACGATTGAACACGGCGACCGGATCGACCTCGGCGGGCGCGTCTTCGAGGTGCTGCACACGCCTGGGCACTCACCCGGCCATGTATCGCTGTGGGAAGAAGCAACGGGAACGCTGATCGCTCAGGACGTGATTTATGACGGAGCGCTTGTTACCGACTGCGATGGCGCGAACATGGCCGACTATCGCCGCTCCATGCAATTGTTGGCGGAACTTGATCCGCGAATCGTCCATGGTGGCCATTTCCCAAGTTTCGGCAATGTCCGGTTCCATCAGATCATCTCGGAATTCCTGAACAAGGCCGGCTAGTCGTGGAAGGCCGCATTCTCAGCATCTGCACATCCATGCCCAAAGTGGTCGATTATCGGGGCGAGGAAGTGAAGACCGGCATTTTCAAGGCGCCGGTGGAAGGCCCGGTACATGTATCGGTGACCCGGCTGGCTGGCGACGGGCAGGCAGATCTGCGATTTCACGGCGGTGAACACAAGGCCGTTTACGCTTATCCGGCCGAGCACTATCCGTACTGGGAAAGACAGACAGGCCGTGCCCTCGCCCTTGGCGCGTTCGGCGAAAACTTCACGGTTTCGGGGCTCGATGAGAGCACGGTCCGTATTGGCGACATCTTCGCGGCAGGTGAGAGCCTGCTTCAGGTCAGCGAACCTAGAATACCGTGTTTCAAACTGGTCATGCGGATGGAGGCAGGCCCGGACTTTTCCACCCGCTTCCTGGCTTCGGGGCGCACTGGCTTTTATCTGCGTGTCCTGCGCGAAGGAAAGGTAACTTCCGGCGATACGTTCGAACGGGTCGAAAGCAACACCGCCTCGCCGACGGTCTTGGAATTCCTGGCCCAGACCCAGTGGGCTGGACGCAATCCGAATCGGTTGCGGCGAGCCGGGATGGCGACCGGTCTTTCGCCTGCCTGGCGGACCAGCATTCGCAATAAACTGTCCCAGACTCTGTCGGCAGCTCTCGGGAATTTGCCGGGGCAGCGTCGGATGCGCGTTTCCAAGGTCTGGGACGAGACGGAGAATATCCGATCAATCCATCTCGTGCCGACTGATGGTGAAGCACTGCCCAGGCATCTCGCAGGCCAGTTCCTGCCGGTCACATTACAGGACAAGGTAGGCATGCCCGTGCGCCGCAGTTATTCGATCTCCTCTGCACCCGGCGCAGACGCGCTTCGCCTTACGGTGCGGCTCGAGCGCAATCCGGATGGCTCGCCCGGTTCGGGTTCCGGTCTGATCCATGCCCTCGTCCCCGGCGACACCATTCTCGCGAATCCGCCGGCGGGGAGTTTCCATCCCGACCCGGAGGACGATTGCGGCTTGTTGCTTGTCGGCGCAGGGATCGGCATCACACCATTAGTGGCAATTGCGAGCGATGCTCTTTCTCGTGGGCGAAGGGCCCGGATGGCGATTTCGCGGAAGAACCGGTCGGACCTGGCGCTTGGCGATGATCTCGCCGCGCTTCAGAGCCGGTATCCCGAATTCCGGCTGGATGTCATCCACACGCGCGGCAATGGAGGTGAGCCACGGCTGACCGCCAACAGTCTTGGCGCGCTCGAGGACGGCGACGAGGTATATCTTTGCGGGCCGGACGGATTTGTCAGCGACTTGCGGGCCCAGTTTCAAAACCGCGGCGTGCCAGCCTGGCGGATACTCTCCGAAACATTCAAGCTAGCTTCCACCGGCATGCCCATTCAAACCCAAGCCTGTGAAGTTCAGTTTTCGGAACTGGGTGGCCCTGTCGTCAATCGGGGCGAGACCCTGCTCGAGACAGCCGAAGCTCAAGGGCTGTTGCCGCCGTCTGGCTGCAGGGCAGGGAGTTGTGAACTGTGTGTGACGCACCTGGTGTCCGGCAAGGTTCGATATGTCGAACCGGTCGAACGCACCGACGACAAGCTGGTGCATCTTTGCGTTGCCGCTCCGGATGGGCCAGTCCGGCTCGGACCGCTCGGCATGGGACACGGCGTGCAAATCATGCCGGAGTGGATGGAGGATCAACTTGGCGGACTTTTCGAACGAGACGATTGAGGCTGCGATGCTGGCGGCCCTGGACGAGGCGCGCAGTGCGGCAGGCACCGGAGAATATCCGTACGGAGCCGTGATCGTCGCGCAAAACGGCGACATCGTTGCGCGCGCGCAGGACCGCGTGGTGCGCGACAACGACCCAACCAGCCATGCCGAGATCGAAGCAGTGAAGGCGGCGATCAGGATCGTCGGACCCGATCTTGAGGGGCATGCGCTGGTGTCGAATGTGGAGGCGTGCGCCATGTGTTCGACGGCGGCCTGGTGGGCGCGCGTCGATCTGGTGGCGTATGGCATTTCGCAAGCAGATCTCTTCGCAATTCGGCCTGATTCCATGGATGAAGCTGGCCTCAGTATTGCCGAGGCGCAGGCCCCCTTCTCGCGGAAAATGGAAATCCGCCCCGATATTCTTCGCGAGGATGCAGAAGTACTTTGGACGAGACACCGGGAGTGAGATTGTGGATTAGGCTTTGGTAGCCTTGCCCGACCGATGGGATTGGTTTGAGTGCTCCAGTGAGCACGTAGCCGTGCTTGAAGCTTGGTTCGCCGGTACTATTCGCCATCTCGAAATTGCGGTGGAAAGCCGCGGCCAGAAAGGCGATGAATACGATGCGTAACAAGACGGTTGCAGGCCACATGTCCGCGATCTTGTCTGGTGCGATTGTCGGGCGGGGAGGCGGAACTTCCCATCGTGCTGCGTATCGGCGCCCGGGTATGTGCCTTCACGCCGGAGGGAAGCATCATCATGGTGATACCTCTTCTAGAAGTTCGATCATCGCGTGGACCGCTTCAGGTTCCGTTTCGCGGGCAAAGCGCATGCGGCGACCATCCACTAATTTGACTTTGATATCAGCGGAAGCTTTTTCCACAATGTTAGAGCTGGAACAGTCGCAGCGGAGCCGGCAGGCTGCATCGGACTATTACTCACCATCGCGGGTAGGAACACCGGTTTGGATCGTGGTGAGGTGTATTCCCATTTCCAACGGAACGGCAGTGGCGTATTGGTTCGAGATTTTTTCCCACGCCTAATACCGTCGCCCCAGGTGCCGTTGCATTGACCACGATCAGCTTCTTGTCCGAAATCCGGAAATTGCGTCGCACGTCCGGCATAGCCATCGCAGAGGGGACACAGCCTGCCGAGGTGTTGCCAGTTTTCCTGGTAAACAGTTGGCTGGCCATATGGCGAAGGCTTTCACCGCGAGGATAAAGCAGCCTTGTGGTCGTTGGTCGTATCTGACGTTTGAACCCGGCACGCCAGTTCTCGAACAGCTTCTGGGGCAATCCGAGCGCCTAGCAATAGTCCCTTTGGTTCAAGCTGCTTGCGGCCCACCCTTCCAACTCTGATCGCAAGAAAGCCTCTAGTTCAGCGCGCTTGGTCCCTGTCATTCTCGGCACAATCATCTTCCCTCTTCCACCGGCTTCACCGTGGAAGACAAGATCGAACCCCCAAGCCGATAACAATTGTGCAATCAGCCAAAGCTTGCCTATTTTCCCTGTTACCGCAGAATCTTTCCCTGATGAATCTAATTCCTTCCCTGTTATTTTTCTTAGGGAATTGATACTAATTAGGTAATGAATTCAGATGGATATAATGGTTTGGAAATGTCAAAAAATCCACAAAACTAAGAAATTCCCTGTATTTTCCCGTATAGCAGGGAAAATCGACTTCGGAGACAGGTTCGCAGCTGTCTGCCAGCACAGCCAGTTTTCCCACCATATCAACCCGACCTCAGCCATGGTCGTGATCAGCCCGAAGTTTCAAACGGTTACGCGCGGCATGTGGAGAGAGCGGCTAATTGAGCCTCAAACTGGAGCGTTTTTCGCCCAGTATTTCTCTGGTGCACACTGCATCGCGCATGGTTCGGCGATGTCTGAAAGGGGGCCGTGAGCGGACTGGCGGGTTGAGGGATGCCGGCCGCCAAGGCGGTCAATACCCATATATCGTATCGGGAGCAGTTGCTGGGCCCCGCCAGCGAAAATATTGACCCATCACGGCCATTCGCCTCGTCGCGCCAGGACGACTAAGCTGGATATCGGGGCATCGATTTTCCAACGACTGCGCCATCGGATCACCGAATTCGGCGTTGAATAGAAAATCGTCTCAGTCTTATTCGGGGAAGTACCCGGGAAACGTCTCAATGATGGCAGGTAGGGAAGCGAGCGTGCCGGAGAGATGGTCCCTGACGTGTTTCTCCACGCCTTCGACGTCGCCTTGCGAGATCGCTTCGAGGATGCGCTGGTGATGCTCGATCACCGCCGACATTTTGCCCGGATCGGGCAGGTTGAGCCGACGCAAACGGTCGATGTGGCCGGAGCGGCCCGCGATCAGGTGCCACAGCGAAGTGACGCCTGCGGCCTGATATAGTGACAAATGGAAGAGGCGGTCGAGGCCAGTGAACTCGGAAATGTCCTGATCCTCGCCCGCCATCTTCTGCATGCGCAGAATTCTGGAGGTCGGCAGCAGCAGTTCGGGATCGCCCGCGCGGGCCAGCGTACGGGCGACTTCGAGTTCTACGCTCAGGCGCAAAAACTGTGTTTCGCGCGCATGATCGACATCGATCATCGTCACGAGCGTCTTGGATTGGGGAAAGGACATCACGAGTCCTTCCTTTTCCAGCAGCTGGATCGCCTCGCGAACGGGCGACTGGCTGACCTCGTTTTCCTTGGCGATTTCGGCCCGCGACAGGATTGCGCCCGGCAGCAGGTCCAGCGAGACAATCCGGTTTCGCAGACGCGTATAGACGCGGCCGGCCGCCGACCCGTGCGGGATGGAACCGGCCGGCTCGTCGGATGCATTGACCAATGCTTCTGACAGGGAACTGACGTTCATGTGCATCCAGCCTCGCGATGGTCGGCGTTACATTACATGGTTCGGGACATAGAGCGAAAGCGCCGGAAATGCCACGAGCAGCACCAGGAAGACGAACAGACCGATGAAATAAGGTATCGATGCCCTGGTGAATTCGCCCGTCTTTACGTTGAGAATGCCACACACGGTGAACATGATCACCCCGACCGGCGGCGTCAGTCCGCCGATATTGATCAGCGTAACAATCAGGATGCCCATGTGGATGGGATCGAACCCGGCATGGATCAGCACCGGCAGGACGATCGGCGTGACCAGCAGGATGTTGGCCGCCCCCTCGATGAACATGCCGCTGACCAGCAGTAGCAGCAGCACCAGGGTCAGGATCATCAGCGGATTCTGCGTGAGCGACGTCACCATCGCCGCAATGTGCTGTGGCCCCTGCTCCAGCGTTACAGCATAGCCTAGCACCGCTGCCATCATGATCAGCAGCATGACCATGCCGAGATCGGCAATCGATCCCTTCGTCGCTTCCAGCAAGCTGGCGAAGGTAAGTTCGCGATAGACGAAGAAGCCGACGAATAGCGCATAGAAGACCAGGAACGCACCCGCCTCTGTCGCGGTGAAGAAGCCGAAGCGGAAGCCGACGATCAAGATGACGGGAAAGGCCAGCGCCCAGATGCTTTCGCGAAAGCTCGCCAGCAGTTCCCTGAACGTCGGCGGCCGCGCAAGGTCCGGTTCGTATCCGCTGCGCTTGGCGACGATCCATGCGGTGACCATCAGTACCGCGGTAAGCAGGATTCCTGGCACGATGCCCGCCAGGAACAGCCGCCCGATCGACACCTCGTTGATGAAGCCGAACAGGATCAGTCCGATGCTCGGAGGGATGGTCGCGGTGATGATTGACCCGAAGGCGAGCACTGCCGCGGTCGCCGGTTTTGAATAGCCGCCCTTGGCGATCATCGAGGGTCCAAGCAGCCTAGCCTCCATCGCCGCATCGGCGACGGCCGATCCCGATATCCCGCCCATCATCAGGCTGAGCGCGATGGAAACCTGACCGAGCCCACCGGCCAGCCAGCCGGTCAGCAACCGGGCGAACGTGATCAGGCGGTTGGTGATGCCGGTCGAGTTCATCAAATTGCCGGCGAAGATGAAAAACGGCACCGCGAGCAACGGGAAACTCTGCGTCGCCGTCACCATTTTCTGGATGGCGACTGTCGGTGGCATGGTGCCGGTCAGCACGAAGACCGGAATCGAGGCGAGCATCAGGGCGAATGCCACCGGCATGCCGATCAGCAGGAAAAGCGCGAACAGGCCCGTAATGAGCAACAGCATCAGGCGTCGGCCTTGTTGCGAAGACAATCGACCAGTTTGACCACCAGGGTCCGGATCAGCAGCGCGAATCCGACGACCATGCTGGCGTGAAAATAGGATCCGGGGATTTGCAGAGCGCCATCCAGCCGGGGATGCATCAGGATCATGTTCTTCCACGCGAAACGCATGAGGTAGACGAGCAGGCCGATCATCACGACGAGATTGATGATTACGATCGCCTTGCGACCGATGGCCGGCACATTGTCGAGCACCAGCGCAATGCCGAAATGCCGTTCGTCCTGCATCGCCAGATCGATCGCAATGATGCACAGCCAGAGAAACAGCAGTTGCGCGATCTCGATCGACCAGATGATGGGCGATCCCATCGCGCGCGCTACCGAGGCGAAGCCGACGAGGACGACCACCGCCGCCAGCAGGGAAACGGCGCAGGCAATTTCAATGCGTCTCAGCATGTGGCCGCCTCTTCTTGCCTGCGCCGCACGGGAAATCCGATTAGCGTCCGAGCACCTTGTTGACGATGGCCGCCTCGCCTTCGAGGTTGAGCTTGCCATAGACGCCTGACACCGCCTGCTTGAATGGCGCGAGGTCGACGTCGGAGATCGTCACGCCGCTAGCTGCAACATCAGCGAGCGCTTTCTCGCCGAGGTCAATGGTCAGACCCGATGCGTAGCGGCCGTTTTCCACAGCGAGATCGCGAACGATCTTCTGGTTTTCGGCCGAAATCTGATCCCAGGCCGATGCCGAGACCACCAGAGCCGTGACGAGCTGGATATGGCCCGTTTTTGTCACGTTCTTGATGACTTCGTAGAGCTTGGCGCCCTTGATCGCGGTCGGCTGCGCCTCGGCTGCATCGATCGTGCCGAGTTGCAGGGCCGAATAGACTTCACCCCATGCGATCGGGGTCGCCGTCGCGCCCATTGCGTTGATCGTTTCGATCCAGATCGGCGCGCCGATGGTGCGCATGCGCACGCCCTTCAGATCCGCCGGGGTCGAGATCGGCTTCTGGGTCAACGCATGGCGCGGACCCTGGTACCAGTTCGAGGCCAGCATCACGAGGCCTGACTTTTCCTTGAGCTGGTCGCCCCAGGCCAGATATTCGTCCGACAGCGCGAACTTGTCGGCCTGTTCATAGGTATCGAACAGGAACGGCGCCGACATGATGGCGAGCGATGGCACGAAGCTCGACAGGCGGGCAACGTCGGTGACGGTGCCGACATTGGCGCCGGCGCGCGCCTGGTCGATCATCTCGGTCGTGTCTCCGAGCTGCGAATTGTGGAAGACCTCGACGACGACGTCGCCATTGGTCGCGGCCTCGACTTCCTTCTTGAACTTCTCGAGGCCCTGCCCCATCGGATCGTCCGGCGCCAGCACGGTGCCGATGCGAAGCGTGGTTGCGGCATATGAAGGCAGGCTCATGCCCAGGCCTGCTGCGAGAGCCACGCAGAGTCCGAGCGCTTTGATGGTACGATTCATGTGTTCCTCCCGATGAGAACCGCGCCCATGGGACGGGTACCTCACATCTAAAATATTAGTTGCATTAATATCCTAGTTACGCCAATGATCGTGTGTCAACTGCTTTCTGAACGAGGGCATGAAAACATGCCCCGAACCGACGGGAGAGGTCCGGCCGTTGCCTGAGGTGCGTTTGAGTGTCGAGTTGCTGCGACAGGCCGACAGCCGGGCGCAACTGGGCGAGAGCCCGGTCTGGGACCCTGCGACGGACGATATTTGGTGGGTCGACATCGATAGCCGCAAGCTGTTGCGCACGCGGCTGGGCTCGGGCAGCGTCGATATCTGGAACACCCCGGAAATTCCCGGCTTCGTGGTCCTGACGGCGTCGGAGCGCCCCGCCATCGGCATGCAGACCGGCATCTTCGCGTTCGATCCCGCGACGTCCGCCTTCGAGCGCATCGTCGGATTGGACATGCAGGGGCATCGCTTCAACGACGCCACCGTCGATGCGCATGGCCGGCTCTGGACCTCCACAATGGCACTCGATGCCAGGCCCGGATCAGCGGCGATCCACCGGGTCGCCGACAGGCTCGTGCGTGTCGTCGGCGGCCTCGCCATTCCCAACGGCCTCGCTGTCGACCTTGTTCGCGGAAGGCTGTTCTATTCCGATTCGCATCCCGACATTCAGAGGATCTGGATTCGTCCCGTTCAGCCCGTCTCCGCCATGGCAGGCGAACCAACGCTGTTCTCGACAACTCATGTCCTCAAGGGCCGGCCGGATGGCGCCGCGCTGGACGAGCGCGGCCATTACTGGATTGCCGGTGTCGATGGCGCCGGCCTGTACGTCTTCGATCGCCACGGGCGGCTTGAGACCGAAATCCAGGTGCCGTTTCCGGCGCCGACGAAGCTCTGTTTCACCGGAACGCAGGCGCGCGCCCTGGCGATCACCTCGAAGGGCATCGGGGAAGATGGCGGTTATCTGGCGCTGGCGGACCTGCCGGAAACATTTGCGCCGGGCACGACGCAACCCTATTGGACGGGCACCGCTTGACCGTCGGGAGAGGAAGCATGGCATCGCATACCGGGAAAAAGTCGAGCAAGCTGCGTAGCGCCCGCTGGTTCGAGCCCGATGATCTGCGCTCCTTCGGCCATCGCAGCCGTGTGCTGCAGATGGGCTACGACTACCAGGATTTCATGGGCAAGCCCGTCATCGCCATCCTCAACACCTGGTCCGACCTCAACCAGTGCCACAGCCATTTCAAGCAGCGTGTCGATGACGTAAAGCGCGGTGTGCTGCAGGCCGGCGGTTTTCCCGTCGAACTGCCGTCGCTTTCCCTGAGCGAGAGCGCGGTCAAGCCGACCACCATGCTCTACCGCAACATGCTCGCCATGGAGGCTGAAGAGCAACTGCGCTCGCACCCTGTCGACGGCGCCGTGCTGATGGGCGGCTGCGACAAGACCACGCCCGGCCTGGTCATGGGGGCGGTTTCGGCCGGACTGCCGATGATTTACCTGCCGGCCGGGCCGATGCTGCGAGGAAACTGGCGCGGCCGCACGCTGGGTTCGGGCTCCGACGCCTGGAAGTACTGGGACGAGCGTCGTGCCGGCAATTTGCCGGAAAGCCAGTGGCACGAGATGGAAAAGGGCATCGCCCGATCCTACGGCCATTGCATGACCATGGGCACCGCCTCAACGATGACGGCGATCGCCGAGGCGCTCGGCCTGTGCCTGCCCGGGGCTTCGTCCATTCCCGCCGCCGACGCCAATCACGTGCGCATGGCCGCGGAATGCGGTCGGCGGATCGTCGAAATGGTCAATGAGGACCTGACCCCCTGCAAGATCCTCACCCCGCAAGCCTTCGACAATGCCAACACCGTCGCCATGGCGACGGGTTGTTCGACCAATGCCATCATTCACCTGATCGCCATGGCGCGACGCGCCGGCGTCGATTTCGGTCTCGACGATCTCGACGCGAAGAGCCGTGTGACCCCGGTGATCGCCAACATCCGTCCGGTCGGCAGGGAGTACCTGATGGAGGATTTCTTCTATGCCGGTGGACTGCCTGCACTGATGAAGCGGCTGGGTGATCGCCTCGATCTCGACTGCCTGACGGTCAACGGCCGCACGCTCGGCGACAACATCGCGGACGCCGAAGTCTTCAACGACGACGTCATCCGCACGCTCGATGACCCGGTCTATGCCGAAGGCTCGCTGGCGGTGCTGCGCGGCAATCTGGCGCCCGACGGCGCCGTCATCAAGCCGGCCGCCTGCGACCCTGCCTTCCTGGTCCACCAAGGCCCCGCCCGTGTCTTCGACAGCTATCCGGAACTCAAGGCGAAGATCGACGACGAGAGCTGGGACATCCCGCCCGATGCCGTGCTCGTCCTGCGCAATGCCGGCCCGCAGGGCGGTCCCGGCATGCCGGAATGGGGCATGCTTCCGATGCCCAGGGCATTGCTGAAGAAAGGCCATCGCGACATGGTGCGCCTTTCCGACGCGCGCATGTCGGGCACCTCGTTCGGTGCCTGCGTTCTCCATGTCAGCCCCG
>JAGRLL010000312.1 GCA_020441855.1 Nitratireductor sp. | reverse complement strand
AGGACGACGCCGTCATCGGACACGGAGACGACGCGGACGGCCATCGCCTGAGACAGCGGGATCTGCTCGTGCAGGTAGCTTTCGAGTTCGTGCGGGTTCACTGGTCCTGGCTCCGTCCAACGCAATGCATGGTGACCTAGAGCAATTCCATGGAAAGTGGAAACCGGTTTTCCGTCCGGAATTGCGATAAAGCAAAAGCCTGGTTTGTTTCTTCCATTCAGGGAAAAGACGAAACGATCTAGCGTCTCGCTGCGAAGAAATCGCGCAACATCCGCGAGGCATTGCCCGCCGCCAGGCCCGAATAGACATCAGGGGCATGGTGGCACGAAGGATCGCCGAAGAAACGGACGCCATGTTCGACCGCGCCGCCCTTCGCATCATCCGCGCCGTAGTAAAGACGTCTGATCCGCGCGAACGAAATCGCGGCCGCGCACATGGGGCACGGCTCCAGCGTGACGTAGAGATCGCAATTCGTCAGGCGTTCGTTGCCGAGGCTCTCGCAGGCTTGCCGGATGGCGAGGATTTCGGCATGCGCGGTCGGGTCCTTGAGCTCCAGCGTGCGGTTGCCGGCGCGCGCGACAATCGCCTCTTCGCACACGACGACCGCGCCGACCGGCACCTCGCCGCGTCCGGCTGCCGCCTGCGCTTCTTCCAGCGCCACTTCCATGAAACCGGCCATGATTTCCCTCAATCAGCTATCGCGCCCGTTCACGCGGTCTGATAGAGCAATTCCAGGAGTGAGGCTAGCCGAACGGAAACCGGCTTTCCGTCCGGAATTGCTTGAAAACACATGATCAGACCGTTTCATCGATTCCGTGAAACGATGGATCGATCTAGGGCATTCCCATGCAAAAGCAAACAAGGTCGCAACGCCGTCCAGGCCCGTCTGCCGCAAAGCCCGCTGGGGTGGAGCCGCCGGCAAGTGAGACCGCGCAGACGCGCGAGCGCATCGCAAAGCGTCTGGCCCGCGCCGGTCTGTGCTCGCGCCGCGAAGCCGAGACGTGGATCGCGGCCGGCCGTGTCGCGATCAACGGCAAGGTGATCGACACGCCCGCGCTCACCGTCGGGCCGGACGACCGCATCGATGTCGACGGCAAGCCGCTGGCCGGCCGCGAACGCACGCGGCTGTGGCTTTATCACAAGCCGGGCGGACTGGTGACCACCAACCGCGATCCCGAGGGCAGACCCACCGTCTTCGCCTCGCTGCCGAAATCCATGCCTCGCGTAGTCTCGGTCGGCCGTCTCGACATCAACACCGAGGGATTGCTGCTGCTCACCAATGATGGCGGGCTGGCGCGCGTCCTCGAACTGCCTTCGACCGGCTGGCTCAGGCGCTACCGGGTTCGCGCCCACGGCAAGGTCGATCAGGCGCAACTGGACGGCCTGCGCGACGGCATAGCCGTCGACGGCATTTTGTATGGCGCAATAGAGGCGGCGATCGACCGCGTGCAGGGAGCCAATGTCTGGCTCACCATCGGCCTGCGCGAAGGCAAGAACCGCGAGGTCAAGAAAGTGCTCGGCGCGCTCGGCCTCACGGTCAATAGGCTGATTCGCATCTCCTACGGACCGTTCCAGCTTGGCGATTTGTCGGAGGGCGAAACGCGGGAGATCAGGGGGCGCACACTGCGCGACCAGCTGGGCTCCCGGCTGATCGAGGATGCTGGCGCCGATTTCGAGGCGCCGATCTATAACCAGCCCGTGGTGGAGAAGCCGGAAACCGCAGAGGCGGCAAAGGACGGCCCCGGAAAGGGCGGCGAGCGCGATATCAAGCCCAAACACTCTAAGCAGTCGAGGCCGGCCGCAAAGCCGTCGCGTTCGCGGGGAAGGGAAGACGTGCTCGACCGGCTGGAGACCAGGGCGCCGGGATCGAAGGCCTCGAAAGCGGGGCATCGCGCAGGTGGCGGCAACAACATGCGGGGCAGGCCCGGTGCGGATCGTCGGCGGTGAGTTTCGCGGGCGCACGCTCGCCGCGCCGAAGGGCCAGGCGATCCGCCCGACCACGGACCGGACGCGCGAAAGCCTGTTCAACATGCTTGCCAGCCGCATCGAAATGGCCGGCCTGCGCATCATCGATCTCTTTGCCGGCACAGGTGCTCTTGGCATCGAGGCCTTGTCGCGCGGCGCGTCCTTTGCGCTTTTCGTCGACGATTCGGTGGAGGGCAGAGGCCTCATCCGCGCCAATGTCGAGGCGCTGGGGCTGAACGGGCGAACGCAGATCTTCCGCCGCGACGCGGCCAGGCTCGGGTCCGTCGGCACCATGAAACCGTTCGATCTGGCCTTTGCCGACCCGCCCTATCGCAAGGGTCTGGGCGAGGGCGCTGCCGCGGCATTGGCCACCGGCGGCTGGTTGAAAGCAGGCGCGCTCCTGGTTCTGGAGGAGGCGCGCGGTCACGCACCCGAGGCGCTGCCCGGTTTTGCCCTGCTCGACCGGCGCGAATTCGGCGACAGCGTGCTAGGGTTCTTCGAGCGGATCGGCGACGAAAAGCAGGAAACGTAGACGTGCCGGGGAAAGAGCCTGGAAAAGACGTGAAGGAAGTGGCGCTCGTTCTGGGTGGTGGCGGCGCACGCGGCCTTGCCCACATTCCGGTTCTGGAAGCCTTCGACGATCTGGGCATCAAGCCCTGTGTCATCGCGGGAACCTCGATCGGCGCCATCATCGGCGCCGCTTACGCCGCGGGCAAGTCGGCGGCCGAGATTCGCCACTTCACGACAGATGTCCTGTCCGACCGCGGCAAGGTGATGAGCCGGCTGTGGAAGCTGTGGCCCGACAGTTTCAGTGCGATGTTCTCCGGCGCCATTCTTCGCTTCGGCGAACTCGACGCCGAAAAGACGCTGCGTGCCTTCATGCCGGAAGACATCCCGGAGACCTTCGAGGAACTGGAAATTCCCTTCAAGGTCACCGCCACCGATTTCTACGGCAATTCCCTTACGGTCATCGACAGGGGCGAACTGTTTCCCGCCGTGGCGGCTTCGATAGCCTTGCCCTTCCTGTTTCGCCCGCAGATCGTCGACGGCAGGGTTCACATCGATGGGGGCATCTCCAATCCCGTTGCCTTCGACCTTGTCGAAGCGCCGGGGCGCATCGTCGTCGCGGTCGATGTCGTCGGCATGCCCGTCGACGAGGATCCGTCCAGACTTCCCTCGCGCATCGAGGCTGCCTTTGGTGCGAGCCAGTTGCTGATGCAGACGATCACGACGATGAAACTGCGCATGCACACACCCGACCTGCTCGTGCGTCCGCCCGTCGACGGCATTCGCGTGCTGGATTTTCTGCACGCCAAAACCATCCTGCAAAAGACCGAAGGCGTGCGCGAACAGGTGCGTGCGGACCTGGCGCGCCTTCTGGAAGGCTAGAGCAATTCCAGGACAAGTGGAGACCGGTTTTCCGTCCGCAATTGCGGCGAAACAAAAGGTTGGATCGTTTCGTCGATTCGGAGAAAAAATGAAACGATCTAGTCTTTTTCCGGCGGCCTTGCCTCGACATGGCCGGTGCCGAGAACGAAGCCGGCGGCACGCCCCGAACTGAACGGTGACTGTGCCGTTGGCACCGAGGGCATTTCGGCGGCCAGAATGCCTTCGCGCGCGGCGCGTTCCGGCAGCTTGCGCAGCACCATGAAGCATACGACGACCGCCGCGATGCCGAAGACCAACGAGCCGAGCCCCCAGCCCGCGAGTACGCCGGTCGGCCCGTAGGCGATGCCGAAATGCACGAAGGGGATGGTCCCGAGCGTTGCCCGGCCCCAGTTGAAGACCGTCGACAGCACCGGGTAGCCGAGATTGTTGAAGGCGGCGTTGGCAACGAACAACGTTCCGGTGAAGACGAAGGAGCCGGCGACGAACAGGCAGAAGAAATCGATCAGTTCCGCCGCATTGCCCGTCGCGCCGAACACGGCGATGACCAGGCTCTTCGCAAGCGCCAGCACCGCCCACATGACGAAGACATAGCTGACGCAGAAGATCAGCGCATCGCGCAGGGTCGAGTTCACCCTTTCGAATTGTCCGGCGCCGTAATTCTGGCTGAGGATCGGTCCGACCGAACCCGACAACGAGAAGACTGCTGCAAAGGCGAGCGGGATGACACGTCCGACGATCGCCCAGCCGGCAACCGCATCGTCTCCGAACTGCGCGATCACGCTGGTGACATAGGCATTGCCCACCGGATTGGCGATGGCGGTAAGTACCGCCGGCACGCCGATGCCCAGAAACGGCCTGACAAGGCGTCGCAGCCAGGTCCAGCCCGGCCACTCAAGCATGCGGTGGACGACCCAGACGCCGTGAAACCCGACGATGACGAAGATAAAGCGCACGATGACGACCGACAGGGCCGCCCCGGTAATGCCGAGATCGAGCCCGAAGATCAGCAGCGGATCGATGATTGCCGCCGCCAAGCCCGACGACAGCGTGACATACATGGCGCGGCGCGCATCCCCCTTGGCCCTGAGCAGGCCGGAAGTGCACACGCCAAGGCCCAGCAGCGGAATGGAGGGAACGACGATCTGCATGAAGCCGAGAGCGATGTCGTGCGTTTCGCCGGTTGCCCCGAGCAGGTCGAGCATCGGGTCGAGCAGGGCATAGAAGACAGCGGCCAGCACGAAGTTGAACGCCGTGATGAAAACAAGCGAACCGGCCGCATTCTTGTGTGCCGCAGCGCTGTCGCGCGTGCCATAGGCGCGCGCGGTCACCGCCGTCGCGGCGATGGTGAAACCGATATTGACGGTCACCGAGAAGAACATGATCGTCGAGGCGTAGCCGACGGCCGCCGCCAGTTCCTGCTGGCCGAGCAGCGAGATGTAGAAGAGGTTCGCCAGGTCGACGAAGAAGATCGCAACCAGCCCGACCGCGCCCGTGGCCGACATGACCAGCACGTGACGCATGGTCGAGCCCTGCGTGAAGACCGCGCGTTCACTTTCCGCTGCCCGCGAAGTCACGATTGCACGCGTTTCCCCGCCGCCGCGCGGCGTTCGTCAAACCGCTTGCTCATGGCGCGCGCTCCTCCTTGCTGGGCGATCTGGATGCCTTCTTGTCCTCCCGGCCGGTGCCCTCGCCATCCGGTTTGGTAATGATCTCGCGCGCGGTCTCGTCGAGCGCCTCGGCACCGTGCCTGGGTTCGATGAGGGGCTCGGGTTTGACCGCGCGCGTGTGCAGCATGTGCGCGCCGGCATGGATGCCCTCGCTTTTCTGGATCAAGAGCCGCTCCACGTCGCGCCGCCGCACTTCCGAAACGACGGCTTGTGCCTCCTCGGGCGACCGGCCTAGCGCTTCAAGCATCTTGCCGCCCAGCACCAGCGCTGATTCGAAGGTCTCCCGGATCTGGAAATCGACATCCATGTCCATGATCTGCAAGGCATGCGCGCGGTCGAAGGTGCGAACATAGATCAGCTTTTGCGGCCAGTTGCGGCTGACCAGTTCGATGATCTTCGTCGTCACTTCGGGCTTGTGCGTGCAGATGGCGACAAGCTCGGCCTGGTCGATGCCCGCCGCCCGCAGCACCTCGGCGCGCTGGCCGTCGCCGAAATAGATGCGGAAACCGAAGCGCGAGGCGTTGCGGATGTTTTCCGGGTCGTTGTCGATGATCGTCATCTCGATGCCGCTGGCGAGCAGCGCCTGCGAGGCGACCTGGCCGACCCTGGAAAATCCGATCATCAACACCGGCGAGCCGGCATCCTCGAAATCCTCCTCCGGCTCCTCCTCGTCCTTGGTGCGCTCAAGCAGCCTTTCGCCCAGCCGCACCGAGAACGGCGTCAGGATCATCGACAGGATCACGATGGCGATCAGGATGGACGACAATTGCCGGTCGATGACGCCCATCGACAGCGCCGCCGAAAACAGCACGAAGCCGAATTCGCCGTGCTGTGGCAGAACGGCGGCGACACGGATGGCGACCGCGTGCGGGGAGCGGAACAGTCGGCAGGCGATGTAGATCAGCACCGACTTGATCGCCATGGCGACCGGAACCGCTGCGAGGATCACGTACCAGTAGTCGAGCAGCACGCGCAGATCCAGCGACATGCCGATCGCCATGAAGAATAAGCCGAGCAGCAGGCCGCGGAACGGCTCGATATTGGCCTCGATCTCGTGGCGGAAGGAGGATTCGGCGAGCAGCACGCCGGCAAGGAACGCGCCGAGCGCCATGCTCATGCCCGCGAGTTGCATCAGCATCGCTGCGCCGAAGACGACAAGCAGCGCCGCCGCGATCATCACCTCGCGCGCACCGGCCTTGGCGATTACGCGAAACAGTGGATTGAGGAGGTAGCGGCCCGCCAGGACCAGCACGGCGATAGCCGCGAGCCCGGCGCCGAACTGTCCCCATCCGAGCCCGGCCTCGCCTTGACGCGAAAACAGCGGCACCAGCGCCAGCAGCGGCACGATCGCCATGTCCTGCAGCAGCAGGATCGCAAAAGCCCTGCGCCCGTGCGCGGTGTTGGTTTCGCCGGCTTCCTCCAGCACCTGCAACGCGAACGCCGTCGACGAAAGCGCCAGGCCGAAGCCGAGGATGATCGCGCGTCCGACCGTATCCAGCAGCAAACCGCCGAC
>JAGRLL010000311.1:2196-3160 GCA_020441855.1 Nitratireductor sp. | reverse complement strand
CGGGCTTCAGCAGCGCGGGGATGAACACGTGGTAGGCGCCGAAGCGGACCCCATGACGGCGCAGGCCGGCGCGCGCATTCTGATCGAGGGATTGCACGTCGGAGGCGACATCGCGGCGGTCGAGCACGCCGAGCGCTTCCACCAGACGGAAGGCAAGGCCGCGCGCAATACCGCTCAGCGCTTCGTCGGCGGCGAGGTCGACCAGCGGTTTGAGCAAGGTCGCGATGTGATTCGCGACCCAGCGCTCCAGCCGGGCAGAGACGGCTTCGCGCGGTGCACCGGTCAGCTGTTCGTCTGCAAGGAGGATGACGCGCGGGCGCAGCGTGTCCTCGCCGGCAACCAGCTTGGCGACCGGCTCGCCGAGCCAGCGCAACGTTCCGTCGACTCCCAGGGCGATGTCGCCATTCGGCGCGGCGGCGAGACGTTCGGCGCGTCTGGCGATCTCCGTGGCCAGCGCTTTCATCGCGGCGCTCGTCGCCGCCTTGGCGTCGGGGCCGGTTGCGGCCCCGTCCGGAGTAAAACGGAATCCCATGAGGCGGCCGACGTGATGGCCTTCAACGTTGACGTCGCCTTCGGAACTGATTTCGGCTTCCAGCATCGCGTTTTCCCTGAGACGCTTCATCAGGACGCTTGTCCTGCGGTCAATGAATCGTTTCGTCAAGCTCTCATGCAAGGCATCGGAGAGCCTGTCCTCTATCTGTCTGGTCGCTTCCTGCCAGTGGGCTGCGTCTTCCAGCCAACCGGCGCGGTGCGAAAGGTAGGTCCAGGTCCGTACATGGGCGATGCGCACCGAAAGTGCGTCGATGTCGCCTTCGGTCTTGTCCGTGATCGCGACCTGGCGCGCGAACCAGTCCTCGTCGATGTGACCGTGACGCGCAATATCGACGAAAACATTGCCAAGCAAACCGGCATGTTCGCCCGGCGAAATCTTGCGATAATCCGGTATCTGGCAGACATCCCATAA
>JAGRLL010000311.1:0-2119 GCA_020441855.1 Nitratireductor sp. | reverse complement strand
TCGGGGGCGGGGAAGGATTTCATCAGCAGCCGGCTGTCGGAAGCGGCTTCCAGCGAGGCGCGCAATTCGTCGAGGGAGGCGAAGGACAAATTCCGGTTGCGCCAGATCAGGACCTGAACGGGATCGAAATCGTGCGTTTCGAGGCGTTCGACGAGTTCGTCGTCGAAGGGCGCGACCTGGCCGGTGACGCCGAATGTGCCGTCGCGGATGTGGCGACCGGCGCGGCCGGCGATCTGACCCATCTCTGCGGGGGTGAGCCGGCGCTGGGTGAAGCCGTCGAACTTGCGGTCCTGGGCAAAGGCGACATGATCGAGGTCGAGGTTGAGGCCCATGCCCACGGCGTCGGTCGCCACGAGGAAGTCGACATCGCCGGACTGGTAGAGCTGGACTTGCGCGTTGCGGGTGCGCGGGCTGAGCGAACCGAGCACCACGGCCGCGCCGCCGCGCTGGCGGCGGATCAGTTCGGCGATGGCGTAGACCTCGTCGGCGGAGAAGGCGACGATGGCGCTGCGCTGCGGCAGACGGGTAATCTTCTTCTGGCCTGCCCAGGTCAGCATAGACATGCGCGGACGGGTGATGACGTCGATGCCCGGAAGCAGGGTCTGCAGCGCGCGCTGGATGGTGGCCGCGCCAAGCAGCATGGTCTCCTCGCGGCCGCGCAGATTCATCAGCCGGTCGGTGAAGACGTGGCCGCGTTCGGGGTCGGCGGCAAGCTGGACCTCGTCGATGGCGACGAATGCCGCGTCGGTGCGGTCGGGCATGGCCTCTACGGTGGATACGGTAAAGCGCGCGCCGCCATCCGCGTTGATGCGTTCCTCGCCGGTGACGAGCGCGACATTGGCCGCACCGACCTTTTCGGCGACGCGCTCATAGACCTCGCGTGCGAGCAGGCGCAGCGGCAGGCCGATGAGGCCGCTCGAATGGGCGACCATGCGCTCGATGGCGAGATGCGTCTTGCCGGTATTGGTGGGCCCCAGAACGGCAAGGACGCCACGCCCGTCGGCGGACGGTCTGGAGGAAACGCTGGAGGTCATCTGGAAGGGAAAAGTTACCGTGTTGGGTAAAGGGGGTTGCGTCAGGCATGCGGCGCTTCCCCTTCATTTAACGATTATGGCTTCTGCTTTCCAGCGCTGTCTTGCCGGTTTGTCAATGCGTGACCACGCCGAAATAGTCGGGAATGGCCGAGAAGGTGCCGACCCAGGTGGGAACCTCGATGCGGATGGGGGTGTAGAGATTGGTTTTGGCCATCGGGGCCAGCCAGATCTCGATGCCCTCGTTCTTGCGCATGTATTCGACGTTGCGCTGCTTCTTCTTGTGGCCGGAAACGGGAATGTATCGCAGCGAACAGACATAGGCGTAGCCGCGATAGCCTTCCGTCCTGACGGGGTTGGTCGACTTGTATTTCAGCTCGATGTCGTAGCGCGTGTCGCCGTCATAGATGTTGAGCATGCGGTTGCAGACGGCCTTGGGGTCGTTGGCGCGGCTCCAATCGACAGGCACGATGATGCTTGAGGCCGGGTCGATGACCGAGCGCAATTGTTCGGCGCTGACGGGCACCCATTTCGGTCCGCTCTTGTCCTTTTTCTTGTCAGGATCGAGCTTGACGTTTTCGACCTCGCCGTTCTGGAAACTCATCTCGAGTTTCTTCTTCTTGTCCTTTTTCCTGTCGGTGAAGACGGCTTCGTGCTTTTCGGCGATTACCCCGCTTTCCAAAATGAGGCCCTCGCTTTCGACCGTGCCTTCGCCGGGGGCGACCATTTCGGCAACGCCGACGGTCTTGCCGGAAGCGTCGAGAACATAGCGCTTCTGGTCGAAACGGATGTCGAAGACCGCCTTGCCGATCGAGATCAATCCGTATTTCACGTCGAACACCGTCTTGTGTTCGATCATCTCGGCCCTTGTCGAGGCAGGCTGGGTCAGTGCGGCGGTGACCGCGAACAGGGCAATGGCTGGTTTTCTCATCGGGTTCATGGCCGACAACTCCCTTGCAGCCGCATGTTCCCGCATCAATGAGGCGGGTTTGCGGTCGTTGACGGTGCGCAATGTGACGCCGGAAGCCTGAACGCAGGCTGAACCCGCATAATCCTGTCGCCTGAACAGGCCCGCTTGCCAAGTGCGA
>JAGRLL010000031.1 GCA_020441855.1 Nitratireductor sp. | reverse complement strand
GCTTTCGTAATTGATCAAATTGGATCCTCTGCCTCTCGTTCATCGGGTGGTTCGGCTGATCGGCGCACGCCAGATGGCTCAGGATGAGTTCGACTGAGACCTGGCTGAAGGAACGCTGGCATGCGGCCAGTTCAACGTCCCTGTCTGTAAATCCAAGACGGGTCATGCCGCTGTCAATATGAACCGCGACCGGAAGCACTTTTCCGATCGCGAGGGCGTGACGGCTCCATTGCGACAGTTCTTTACGGGTGTTGACGACTGGTACAAGTGCCGCAGTCACAAAATCGTCGTGCGTTCCCCATGGTGTGCCATTGAGAACAAAGATCCGTGTATCGGTTGCAAGTACTCGCCTTATCGCCATTCCTTCTTCCAGATGGGCCACGAAGAAATTTCGGCAGCCGGCGGTTTCCAGTGCCTGTGAAATCTCCATCGCGCCCAATCCATAGGCGTCGGCCTTGACAACAGCAGCGCATTGGGCCGGGCTGGAAATGGCAGCAAGGGCGCGCCAGTTCGACACTACCGCGTCGAGGTCGACGGACAGGATCGCGCCAGTGCGTTCGATGGCGAAGGTCATGATCTGTACCTCCCGATCCCGAGGTCGGTTACATCCAGATCTGGCTTCCTTTGTGAAATGAGGTCAGCAATGATTTTTCCTGATCCGCAGGCCATCGTCCAGCCAAGTGTGCCATGGCCGGTGTTGAGATAAAGGCCACGGTAGGGCGTCATGCCGACAATAGGCGGTCCGTCCGGTGTCATAGGCCTGAGCCCTGTCCAGAATGCTGCATCCGACAGGTCGCTTGCACACGGAAATAACTCACGGAACGAATGTTCCAGCGCGGCGCGTCGACCTGGTTGCAGTTTCAAGTCAAATCCGGCCAGTTCTGCAGTTCCCCCGATGCGTATCCTGTCGCCAAGACAGGTAATGGCCGTCTTGTACGTCTCGTCCATCACCGTAGATACCGGAGCGACAGCGTCATTTGAAACCGGGACAGTGAGCGAATAACCCTTGACCGGATAGATGGGCAGGTTCAGTCCGATGCTTCTTGTTGCAGCTGGTCCATAGCTGCCGAGAGCCAACACATAAGCATCCGCGTTTCGAACACCTCGTGAGGTTGCCACGCCGGTGATCGCATCGCCTTCCCGGATGAGGCTGTGGAACTCTGTGTCATAGTAGAAGCGGACGCCGAGTGCGACCGCAAGGTGGGCCAATTCGGCTGTGAATTGGTAGCAGTCTCCCGTTTCATCTCCGGGTAGCCTGAGGCCGCCTTTAAAGTCGGCTTTGGAAAATACCAGTCCTGGCTCTGTGGCGATGCAGCCCGCATGATCCAGGAGTTCGAAGTCGACATCGAACTGCCGCAGCATGTCGATATCCTTGGACACAGCATCCACTTGCTGTTGTGTCCGGAAAAGCTGTAGCGTGCCACGGCTGCGTTCGTCATAGGAAATGCCGGTATCCCAACGCAGCTCACGAAGACAGTCGCGGCTGTATTCGGCGATAGGCACCATTCGCGCCTTGTTTCGTGCATACCGCCCGGAAGTGCAGTTGCGCAGCAATCTGAACAGCCAGACCCACATTGCCGGGTCCATTTTTGGTCGGATTACAAGGGGACCGTGGCGCATGGTCAGCCAGCGAAGCGCTTTCAGCGGAATTCCAGGTCCTGCCCATGGCGACGCGTAGCCTGGTGAAATCTGTCCGGCGTTGGCAAAACTTGTCTCGCGACCGGGCCCGGCTTGGCGTTCGATCAATTCGACTTCATGGCCTTCTTTGGCGAGGTAGTAGGCGGTAGTCACCCCTATGACCCCGCCGCCTAGAATTACAATTTTCATTTTGACCTGCTCTAAACCAATGGACATGCAGGCGAATCGTGCGATCCGACTGAAACAACGCTGACGCGCAATCGGAGTCACGCGGTTGACGGTCCTCGGTCTGCTCGATCATTTGGTGCGGATCTCAGGAGGTACCGGAAATCGCAGTTCCCGCCGGGTAATACTTTAAGGGCTGACCGACGTTCCGCCGGTGTCTTCGGTCGGTTCATGGCTTCCCACTCGCGCCTTGCCGCCTGTGGTTGGAAGAACACTTTTTCGAGTATGATCCGTTCTTCCGAGCCATCGGCATTTGAAACTACAAACGCCTGACCTTCGACAAGTCCGAGAAGTGCCAGTCCACGTCTGGTTGTAACTGGCAATGAAAACCCAACCGGGTAGTTGATATGCTCATGTGTGAGCACCCGGGTGTCGATGTTTCGCTCGTTAACGCTGAATGCGACACGGCTGTTTAATGAGGCGACATCACCTGGCAAGTCATCGGGAAATACCACATGTGCTGAATCGATCTTCTTCTTCAGGATCAAGGCGAGCGGGTCAGTGCAGCCGAGGCAGCGTTTGTACATGACCTCAAGGGTCATGAAGTCCTTTGTGGTAAGGATAGTTCTCATGTTGGACATCGTAGTTCTCCATCACTCCGAAAAGGAGCGGTTTCATCTTGAAACAAAACGGAAAATCCCCTGGCCGCACGCCGCGGCGCAGGGGCTACGATCCTGTGATGAGGCAACCTCCAAAGAGTGCGAGGCGGCAGGGCATGAGAATATCCATCATGCTGACGGCCGCATCTGTATGGTAGCAAGCGCTGGATTCGGGGACTTTACCTCATGCACAGTGAGGCGATGGACTGTTCCATTACGGGTTGTCCAGTCGATAGACTGCCCCTCGGACAAGCCCAACAAAGCTACCCCAATCGGAGTGAGGATTGACACCTTTCCCTCATCGATGTTCGCATCTCCTGGAAACACCAGTGTGACTTGTTTTGCGTTTCCCAGATTGCTGGTGAAGTGCGCAGTTGAGCCCATGCGGATCACGTTTGCCGCGATCCTTCCGTCGGCTACAACGCGCGCGCGATCGAGTTCTGCTTGGAGGTCCTCTGCAACCTGAGCAGTTCTGGCGCTGGAGGAGTCGGCAAGCACAAGCAAGCGTTCGTATTCGGATCTGGCTACCGTAATTAACGGTTTACGATAATTGTTCGTTCTGGAAGCCATTCTTCTGCCTCCTCTAACACAGTACATGCGGATGCACTGCGTCGTGATGTCAAATTTTTCTGATGATTATGTCGCGTGCGAATGTCTAACCATGCCGACAAATCGCTTATCCCCTCGGCCGGGACGCGACGCGACCGAGCCGGGGGTCATGTGCCCGCGATGGGGCACACCCTTCGATATGTGAGGAGGTGACAGAGGTTCCAAAACATGCGTTATCAGGTGGGCCATTGCATCAGGGAAGTCAAGGCATTCAATCGGAATATTCCGTTTGGAGAACCAACCGTTTTTTCGCTCGGAAGTCTACCGTTCAATGAGTCTTGTTCGAAGATTCCGGGATCTGCTGCATAGTGGTGGGAAGTGTGGAACCAAATTGATCAATCAGGGCTACGGCGCCAGCGTTGGTGACTGACGACGTGAAAGACCGTCCATTTGGCCGGGTCAGTATGTAAAAGGCCGCTCCGGCAACCAATATCATCTGGATTGCGATTACTAATGCAGAAAATCCGATTACGAAGCCTGGTACGATCGCGCCAGTCATCATTACAATAGAGACTATATTGTACCTCCAGGCGATGGCTCCGTTCTCCCGCCAATCGGCGATGATCGGACCGAATGCATAGCTTTGCTCCAGTTTGTGCTGAAAAGACTGCGCGCTCTTGCCAAAGCAGAATGCTGCGAGGATGACGAACGGTGTCGTCGGAAGTATGGGAAGGAGAGCACCAGCCGTGCCCATCGCCAAAGCGCAAGAACCTGCAAACAACCACGCCAGCCGTCCTGCCGTCCATCCATTCGTTTCTGATCTGACGGACATCTACACATTCAGCAAGCAATAATTGGTATCAGAAATACCTGTTACTTCGCGTGGTGTTCGGCGTCAATGAAGATCTCGCCAAGGATGCCTTGCCTTCGTTTTGTACTGGGCTTGGCGGCACATTTGGAATGCGGACTCTGGCAGTGATGAAATTACTCGGCATTGCCCGGATCGGGATTGCGATTGTTTACCTGTCCATTCTGAAGAACGCCGTCGCCAACCGATTAGGACGATTATGTCTGCTATCCTCTGTGCGCCGAGGCGGGAAGCGGCTTTTCACCGAAGTTGAGTACCCGACGCTGGATTATTGCACCATTGTGGTCCGCAACAAGCTGCAGCCGCCGATTGTCGGAAAAAAACGTCAGACGCAACCGACCTGCATCCTCACCGACGCCCGTTTCACACCGGGTCGTCACGGTTCCGTCGCGCAATCGCTGAAGCAGGTCCGTCGGTGAAATCTTCAGGCCAGCGGCCACAACGGTTGCATCAAGTTCGATGCCGTTTTCTTCAAATCTTAAATCATGAGCCTGCGGTTTGGAGCGCATCATTGCTCTTTCGACCGCAAATCTGCTGTGCCGATCTCCAGCAACTCCAGCGCCTTGATCGAATGGGCATAAGACGCGCCTGCTCTCATCTCGGCAGCAACCCAGATTGCTTCCATTATCTGCTCCGCGGATGCACCCTCACGTTGAGCTGCCTTCACATGGCCTTCGATGCACCACGGACACTGTGTCACGTGAGAACACGCGGCAGCGATCAGTTGCTTCGTGCGCGTATCGAGGGCTCCTTTGGCAAAAACCGCTTTGGAGAAAGCCCGGAACGCGTCGTCAGTCGCAGGCGCAAGTGCATGGCGCTTTCTCGCATGAGCACTCGTGGCCTTTGGAAAGCGAAGGTCAGTCATCTGGTTGGTCTCCTGGCTCGAACTGAGGAAAGAGCACCTCGTTCTCGAGTCGCATGTGTTCCTCGAGATCGGCAACAAATTCGGTTAACCCGGAATACAATGCGGTCCAGCTCCGGCATGCACCTTCCGGCAAAGTGAGTCCGTTGGTCAGCGCACGGATTTCTGCGATCCCGTGCACGTGGTTTTCGTGGTCATTACGCATGACGGCGATGGGGTGTTCGATGTCCGGCTTCCAGCCTTTGCGGATTGCCGGAAACAGGATCAGCTCCTCCGTTTTCATGTGAACCTCCATTTCGTCGATGAGATGTCTGAGAAGATCAGAAAGACCCGCGGGTACATTCTTGTCTCCGGAATGCACGGCCTCGACTTTGGCGGACATTTCGGCAAGCACCGGCAATTGCTCACGATGACGTGCGTGATAGCGGGTCTCGATGAGGCGGGTAAGCTCAGCGGCGTCGTGGATTGGTACGGTATCGGGCATGCAAAGAATCCTCTTTATGGGCATTGAATTGGAATCGCTACCGGACCCGAGCGAGGACATTCACTGTTGGTGGCCAGCAAGGCCGTTTTCCGGATTCGATCTTGAAATCAAATCTAGACCTGTTAATAGGTATTATCAATACCAATTCATGCAGAGCTAGCGGCGATCATGCGTCTAACCTCCTTTACCGACTACGGACTGCGCATGTTGATGCGCATGGCAAGCACGCCCGAACGCGCATTTTCGACCGCCGAACTGGCGCGGGAGTTTCGGCTGTCACGTAACCATCTCGCCAAGATAATGCTGCGCCTTGGGCGCGCCGGGTTGATCAAGACCCGCCGTGGCGGAGGCGGTGGTGCGATGCTTGCCCACCCGCCCGAAACCATCCGTCTTGGAACCGTGATCAGACTGCTCGAAGAAGGCCAGCCTCTGGTTGAGTGCTTTGGCGCCGACGGCGGCGACTGCACCATCGACAGATGCTGCCGTTTGAAGGCGCGCTTGCGCTCCGCCGAAACGACCTTTTTAGCCGAGCTTGATCGTTCGACGTTGGCCGATATCGCATTGATATCGAAAGAACCCGCCTGACGGGCAGGGTGGCAGAGGCATGATCTCGACTCTTACGATATCGGAACGTCGTCTGGGCATGGTCTTGTCGGCCGGTCTTGCATTGCTCGGCTTGGCCATGTCTGCACTCGCTCGACATGGTGTAATGGCCGTTCACGGCGGGATGGCGCTCGTGCTTGGTCTGATGCTCGTTTTCGCACTCGGTGGTGCCCTGTACGATCAACCCGAGCCCGGCAGCAGCCGCCTCAAGAACTATTATGACGCGCCTACCCGATTTGGGATCACGATGACTCTTGTCTGGGCGGTGATCGGGATGGGCGCAGGTGTTTGGGTGGCGTCGCTGATGTACTGGCCAGACGCTAACACCCCGTGGCCCGCCACAAGCTTCGGAAGGTTGCGTCCGGTCCACACGACCGGTGTGATTTTCGGCTTCGGCGGCAATGCCCTGATCGCGACCTCGTTCTATGTCCTGCAACGTACCTCTCGCGCGCGGCTGGCGGATGCGGTCAGTCCCTGGGTGGTCCTGATAGGTTTCAACCTGTTTTGCGCCTGGGCCGTGACCGGATACCTGATGGGCAGCACCCAATCCAAGGAGTATGCCGAGCCGGAGTGGTACGCAGATCTGTGGCTGGTCATAGTCTGGGTGGTTTATTTCGTGCTTTACATGCGCACGTTGGCGCGCCGGGTCGAACCTCACATCTACGTCGCCAACTGGTACTATCTGTCCTTCATCCTCGTTGTGGCGATCCTGCACATCGTCAACAACCTCGCAGTGCCGATCGGCCTGACTGGGCGCAGCTTCCCGATCTGGTCAGGTGTTCAGGATGCAATGATCCAGTGGTGGTACGGACACAATGCAGTGGCATTCTTCCTGACCACAGGCTTCCTTGGGATGCTCTACTATTTCCTGCCAGTACGCTCCGGGCGGCCGATCTGGTCCTACCGATTGTCCATCCTCAGCTTCTGGGGCATTGTGTTTTTCTACATCTGGGTCGGTTCGCACCACCTGCACTACACGGCGCTGCCGTATTGGGTGCAAACATTGGGCATGACCTTCTCGGTCATGTTGTTGGTACCGTCATGGGCCTCGGCGGGTAACGCCATCGCCACGCTGAACGGTGCCTGGCACAAGGTACGCGACGACGCGACATTGCGTTTCATGTTCGTCGCTGCGGTGTTTTACGGGCTATCGACCTTCGAAGGCTCGTTCCTGGCGATTCGGCCGGTAAATTCGCTGTCGCACTACACTGACTGGACCGTTGGCCACGTCCATTCCGGCACTTTGGGCTGGGTGGCAATGATCATCTTTGGCGCGATCTACACCCTGGTACCGAAACTGGCCGGGCGCGAAACGATGGCCTGGCCGCGTGCGATCGAATGGCACTTCTGGCTCGCCGTTGGCGGCACACTGATCTACGTCGTCTCGATGTGGAACGCCGGAATCACCCAGGGGCTGATGTGGCGCACATATGGCGAGAACGGTGCGCTGATCTACAGTTTCCTCGATACGGTGCGAGCCATGGCGCCGTTTTATCTGCTGCGTGCCATCGGTGGTGCCGTGTTCCTGAGCGGGATGGTAATTTTCGCACTGAACTGCCGCGCCACGCTGCGCACTGCGGGAGCATTTGCTGACGCGGCCGACCGACCCCTGCGCGTGGAGCCGGCGGAGTAAGATCATGCTGAAGTTGCATTACAATCTGGAAAAACTCTCGATGGGTCTGGTCGGTGCAATCATCGTGGCCGCATCGATCGGCGGTATCGTCGAGATTGCTCCGCTATTCACCATCGACGAGACAATCGAGTTGCCAGATGATCTTCGCCCCAACACGCCGCTGGAACTCGCCGGTCGAGGGATTTTCATCCGCGAAGGCTGCTACGCCTGCCACAGTCAGATGATCCGCAGCCTTGCCGACGAAGTGGACCGCTACGGTGCGTATTCACTGGCCGCAGAGAGCGCTTATGATCACCCGATGCTGTGGGGGTCGAAGCGCACCGGTCCTGATCTGGCCAGACTTGGCGGAAAATATTCGGACTTCTGGCATGTCGAACACATGCGCGATCCTCGCGCCGTCGTGACTGCTTCCATCATGCCTGCCTATCCATGGCTCGATCGGATGCTTGACACCTCGACTCTCGGTCGGGAACTGGCGGTGTTGGCGCGGCTGGGAGTGCCGTACTCGGCCGAGATGATCGATAATGCCGAGCGCGACGCGCTGGCTCAGAGCAGACCTGAATCGGATGACGCCGCGGACGTGCAGGCTCGTTATGGTGACAGGGTTGCCGTCCGCTCGTTTGACGGCGATCCCGAGCGGCTGACCGAGATGGATGCGGTAATCGCCTATCTGCAGTCGCTGGGCACGCTGACAAGTTCGGCATCTGCTGTTCTGAAGGAAAACGGATCATGACACATGAATTGCTGGTCGTGATCGCCAAGACATTCGGCCCCATATGGATGATGGGAATGTTTTTGATCATTGCGATCCGGGCCTACAATCCGAAGCGTCGTGTCGAACAAGAGCGAATCGCGCGCTCGATCCTCGCCGATGAGCCGCCGGAAGTGATGGACGATGAGTGATCCAGCCAACTCTCGCGGCGTCACCGATCCCAAGGAAATTGCGGGTGCAGATCCGCATACCGGCGAGCGCGAGATCGATCCGGTCACCGGTTACGACACGACGGGACACCAATGGGGCCCGATCAGGGAATTGAACACGCCGTTTCCGATGATCGCTCTCGTGGCGTTGGCTTTGGCATTCGGTTATTCTGTCATTGCCTGGTTCCTGCTGCCGGCGTGGCCGACGGGTCGGCATTATACGCCGGGTCTGCTGGCGCTCGATCAGGGGCAGGAGGCGATGCGCGATTTTCGCGCAATCCAGGCCAGGCGCGGGGAATGGTTTTCGAGATTTGCCGATCCCGACTTTGCCTCACTGGTCGCGGACAGATCGCTGATGGCCGAGGTGATGCCGGCGGCTACGCGGCTGTACCACGACAATTGTGCCGCCTGTCATGGCGATGACGGTGGCGGCGGACCCGGATTCCCGAACCTTCGGGACAATCACTGGTTATGGGGTGGAGAACCCGCGAAAATAGCCGAAACGATCGCCGTTGGCATCAACTCGGACGATACCGATACCAGGGTTGCACAAATGCCATCGTTCGACTGGATTGAAATCGCTGAACGCAATTCGATTGCCGATTACGTCGTTCAGCTGCCTTCCGGCAATACCGATCCGGCCAGCGCTGGCGGCAAGCTGTTTGCCGACAATTGCGCGAGTTGTCACGGCGACGGCGGGGTTGGCGGGCTTGACAATGGCGCGCCATCATTGACCGACCATTCTGTAATCTACGGGCAGGATCTATCCACTGAACTCATTACTTTGCGTCATGGCAGGCAAGGAGTCATGCCCGCCTGGGTTCCGCGTCTGACCGTGGAGGAGGTCAATTTACTTGCACTGTATGTCTGGCAGCGGTCTGCCACGGCGAGCAAGGTGATGAAATGAAAACATCCATCCAGAAGCGAATTGCTGTTGCTGGAGCGATTTTGACGTTGAGCGTCTTCGCCGCTGCGAATGCCCATCTGCTCGTCAGGGCGTTCAGCTCACAACCAGCCTGCGTCGTTGTCAAGGATGCCGGTAAGGTCGCCATGCACGCCTGCTGAGATAACTGGACAATGCTTGAACCACTTCCCATCCTTCGAGAGCCGCAGCGCACTGCATCTCCATTGGCACGGAACCTGCCGGCAGATCTAGCCTTGGGCTGGCTTGCATCGGGTTGTCGAGACCTTATGACTGCCCCGCTGGCGAGCCTTGCCTATGGCTTCTTTCTGGTTCTGCTCTCCTATGCCGTGCTCTGGGCACTATCTGCCGCCGGGCTGTTGTATCTGGCGCTGCCGGCGGTCTCGGGCTTTCTGATCGTCGCTCCATTCCTGGCGCTTGGGCTTTACGAAAAAAGCCGTCTTGTCGAAAAGGGTGAAATGCCCACCTTGGGAAGAATGCTGCTGGCTCGGCCTCGATCAGGCGGACAACTGGCTTTCGCGGGCCTTCTGCTGGGCGTGCTGGTGCTGTTCTGGCTGCGTGTGGCAGATCTGCTTTATGCATTGTTCTTCGGGCTCCAGCCAATTCCCGGAGCAATCGACGCACTGATGAACGTCCTGACTACGCCGCGGGGCTGGGCGTTGATTGTCATTGGTTCACTGATCGGCGGCCTATTCGCTGCCTTCGCCTTCGCGCTCAGCCTGTTCTCCGTGCCGATGCTGGTCAACGAACGAAGCGATGCTCTGACTGCACTGGGTCTCAGTTTCGCAATGACGACCCGCAATCTGACGCCCTGTCTCGCGTGGGCCGTGATCATTGTGATCGGAATGGCGATATCGGTAGCGACTGGGCTGATCGCGCTGGCGGTGATCTTTCCGATACTCGGTCATGGCACCTGGCACGCTTGGCGAACGATTGGTACGTCGACATGAGCCAGGTCTTGTTCCTGATTCCGCTGTCGGTTTTTATGGGTCTGATCGGTCTGTGCGCCTTCATCTGGGCCTTGCGGCACGACCAGTTCGATGATCTTGAGGGTAACGCCTGGCGCATTGTGACAACACAGGACCCACCGGATAAGGAAGGAGTTTCAAATGACGAATTGGCTGCCTACGCTGATCACGAAAACACCGGAAGAAGGCTATGAGCTTGCGGTGAAGTTATCGCGGATTGCCGTCAAGCTCACCCAACCTGATGCCGAAATGCGCGAGAAACTCCGCCCGGCCTATGCCGAGAACGCCGATTCGCTGATTGCTTCCAGCCAGGTGGTTGCCACGCATTTTGCAACGGTTGCGGCCGCAAACAATTACTGGCTGGAGTCATCATGACGGAGAAAATGCAGAATGCTTGTTTCCGCATTGCATCCAGGAGCCCGTGACCGCCTTGTCGTAATTGGTCAGGATGAGCCGCTTACACAGGCGGCACGACTGCTCGGTAATCGTGAAGCTGGACTGGCGGTTGTGTGTGATGCCGAAGGCAGGATGATCGGTGTCGTGAGCAAGACTGACATAGTAGCTCGCATATGTAGTTGCTCAGGATCTTCGTGCCAGGAAAGGGTCTGCGTCGCAATGACGACTAATGTTTACTCATGTGTCATGGGGGACTCGCTGGACGGCGTATGGTCGAGGATCAAGGCCAGCGGCTACAAGTGGTTTCCGGTCATCGACGACATGCATCGTCCGATCGGATTGCTCAATGCCCGCGATGTGCTGGAAAAATTGCTGATGGACAAGGACCGGGAGGAATCCCTGCTGCTAGATTATGTCATGGGCATTGGCTACCAGTAGTCACAGGAAGCAATCCGCTCGACCCGCTGACAAGGGCATTTCTGGTTCGTGTATCTAACGCAGCAGAAGGTCCAGCTGCAGAAATGGCAGGAGCATCGCGATGTTCCCAGCCCAGGCCACGACCAGCCAACGGGCGATCGATCCCCAAAAACGATTGGCATTGATGGTACAGCGCCAGATCGCGACAAGTACCCAGACGGTGTAGGCAGCAAAGACGAGGATAGTCACCTCGCGCAGGACTACCCGGTCCTGATAATTGGCGAGCGCGTAAATCCAGACAAGCAGCGAACTGACAAGAACTCCATGGCCCCAGAACACCTTCCATAGAGGCATTCGTCCACGCCAGGCGCTCAGTTCGGGTTCAAAAAACTCGGTCATGGGAAACTAGGGGAACTGATCAATCTCCACTCAAACGGCAGGGGACCAAAACAGAAGATCAAGTTCGTAGCATTCTCATCTGGTCTCCGCAGCCCACACCAATCTGGGTCCGGGATCTCCGTGTTCCGGTCCCACTACGGGCTGCGGGCATTGCGATCAAATCCGGTTTTCGCCATTGAACAGAAGTGTAGCAGATGTTAATTGGTATTTCAAATACCAATTAGGTCGTTGTCATTAGGCAAATGAACATTTCCACAAGGGGCGTCAGCGGCCGGCCCGAAATGACGGCCGCGCTCAAGGCGCAGACCGGGCTCGACGATGATGTGCTGGAATGCCTCGTTGCGCGTTTCTATGAAAAGGCGCGGCAGGACCCGCTGCTCGGTCCGGTTTTTGCACGGCATGTGCGTGACTGGGAGCAGCATCTGGAACGCATGAGTTTATTCTGGTCTTCGGTTGCCCTGATGACCGGTCGCTATCACGGACGTCCCATTGAAGCGCATTGCGGCCTGGGTGTCGCGGCGGAACATTTCGAGCGCTGGCTCGAACTCTTCGATGAAACGGCAGAGGAAATCTGTCCGCCGGCGGGTGCCGAACACCTCACAAGCAAGGCGCAGGCGATGGCAAAGGTGATCCGGGCCAGAATCGGGCCGCAGGAAACAGGATCATCGAGATGACAACGACGGCCGAACAGATGCGCGCCTGGCGCGGGCCGACGGTCCTGAGTTTTGGCTTTCGGCCGTTTTTCCTGATGGCCGGAATATGGGCGGCGTTCGCCATGACGATCTGGATCTTCATGCTGGCCGGGCGTTTGGAATTGCCGACGCACTTCGATCCCGTGTCATGGCACGCACATGAATTGCTGTTCGGCTATCTGGCTGCGGTCATTGCAGGTTTTTTACTGACGGCAGTGCCAAACTGGACCGGACGGTTGCCAATCGTGGGATGGCCGCTGGGCCTGCTGGCCGTTTTGTGGCTGGCGGGACGCATTGCCGTCGCCAGCTCGACCTGGTTGCCGGTTCTGGTCGTTGCAATGATCGACTGCGCCTTCCTGGCTGCGCTCATGATTGCGATCGGGCGGGAAATTCTTGCTGGCGGCAATTGGCGCAACCTGCCAGTGCTCGCTCTTCTCGGCCTGTTGCTGGCCGGCAACGCATTGTTCCATTACGCAGGCGTTTCGCAATCTGCCGCATCGCAGATGGGACTGCGCCTTGGTGTGGCGGTGGCCGTCATGCTGATTTCGTTGATCGGTGGCAGGATCGTGCCGTCCTTCACCCGCAACTGGCTGGTCAAACACGGGCATTCGGCTCGGCCTGATCCCTTCGGCGTGCTGGACCGCTTCACCATGCTGATATTTGGCCTCGCACTACTGGTGTGGGTCGTTGCCCCGCAAAGCCTTGCGGCAGGGAGTATGCTGCTGCTGGCCGGTATGATGCAAGGTTGGCGGTTGTTGCGCTGGGCCGGTCTGCAGACCCTGGAAGAGCCATTGGTCTGGGTACTGCATGCCGGATACGCCTTCGTGCCGCTGGGTGCCGTAATTCTGGGACTGGCGATTTTGTGGGAGGATATCCTTCTGGTACAGGCTGCGCAGCATTTATGGATGGCGGGCGCAATCGGTCTCATGACACTAGCGGTGATGTCTCGGGCAACACTGGGCCATACAGGGCGGGAGCTGACGGCCGGGCCGGGGACAACAACCGTCTATCTTTCGCTCATCGGCTCGGTGTTCCTGCGCCTTGCCGCCGGAGCTTCGCCACAATTGACCACGGAACTCTACCAATTTTCGGGACTCTTGTGGGTTACCGCATATTTGGGTTTTGCCGTCATCTATAGTCCCATGCTGATGCGACCGCGTGCCGGCAGCTGACGATGTCGGACTGGCTGGAGTTCATTGGTGCTTATGCGACATTCTTCGCGATGCATTCGGTGCCGCTCAGGCCGGCTGTTCGTTCCCGACTAACGACGGTTTTTGGCAGGCACGGTTTCACCCTGCTTTATTCAGCGCTGTCCATCTTCACGTTGGGCTGGCTGATCGTGGCGGCAGGACGGGCACCTTACGTCGAGCTCTGGGGCTACAATCCGTGGCAGAATCTCGTTCCGCTGACTGTCATGGCGATTGTTTGTGGCATCCTTGCATTCAGTCTGGGCCGGCCCAATCCGTTTTCCTTTGGTGGCGCTGGAAACGAGAACTTCGATCCCGGCCAGCCGGGGATCATCCGCTGGATGCGCCACCCTCTCCTGGTAGCGCTCGCATTGTGGGCGGCGGCACATCTGGTTCCCAATAGCGATCTCGCCCATGTCATTCTATTCGGATCTTTCGCAGTGTTTGCATTGCTTGGCATGCAGATGATCGATCGCCGCAAGGGGCGCGAGTTGGAGATGGTCTTGAAACGCCTGGATGAACGGGTCAGGTCGGGTCCTCTTGTACCATTGCCGGAATCAATGTCGGGCGTCGTATTCCGTGTTCTGTTCGGTATCTTGATCTACATGACCTTCCTGGGCGTACATCCGTATCTGTTTGGTGTTTCGCCACTGCAATAGGTCTGCGTGATCAGAATTGCTATCCGGCTATGAAACCAGGCGCCAGAAGAAGAGGCTGCTCATGCCGAATCCGATTGCGGCGATGATTGCAATCAGCAGCGGTTTCGGAATTTTGCGCGCGATGGGCGCGCCGGCATAGCCGCCGACCGATGAGGCGATCATCATGACAATCGCCTTCGGCCAATCGACAATGCCGGCAAGGGCGAATACCGCCACCGAGATCGCGGACAGGGAAAAGGACAGAGCGTTCTTGAGGCCGTTCATCCGGTGAATGTCGATCATGCCCCATAGCGAGAACAACGCAAGCAGGACAATGCCGAGACCGCCATTAAAATAGCCGCCATAGACGCTGACCAGAAACAGACCGATTGCCCCTTCCGGTTTTGTGGCCCGCGATCTTGCAGCTGCCCAGGCCCGTATTGGGTCGCCAAACAGAAAGACAAGGGTTGCGAACAACAGCAGGAATGGCACCGCAAGCGAGAAAGTATCGTTCGAGGAAACGAGCAGCAGTCCGGAACCGGCGAGTCCGCCCAGAAGGGTGATCGCGACGAGCCTGGCCAATTGCCTTGGCAAATAGTCCCTCAGTTCCCGGCGAAAGCCCAGCGCGCCACCGAGATATCCGGGAAAGACGGCGACCGCGCTGGTGGCATTGGCAGCGACCATCGGCACGCCGGTGAATACAAGCGCGGGCAGGGTGAGAAAGGTGCCTCCCCCCGCAATCGTGTTCAGAACGCCGGCGCCGAACGCCGCCGCAATCAGGATGATGAAATCGACCATCATGCGGCGACAATATTGTGCTCGGGCCCGTACGGGAATCCGGTGATATTCGCCGCACCGGCTTTCGCCACGACAAGAATATCATGCTCGCGATAGCCGCCTGCGCCCGGCATGCCCTCGGGAATCCGGAGCATCGGTTCCATTGATACGACCATGCCGGGTTCGAGAACCGTGTCGATGTCCTCGCGCAGTTCCAGACCCGCCTCACGGCCGTAAAAATGCGAAAGGATGCCGAAGGAGTGGCCGTAGCCGAAGGACCGGTATTGCAGCAGATCCTGATCGGCAAGGAAGCGATTGATCTCCTCGCAGATTGCCGCACAGGAATTGCCCGGTTTGATCAGCGACAGGCCGAGTTCATGTGCCGCCACATTCGCGTTCCAGACGCGCAGCGATTCCACGTCGGGTTCTCCCAGGAAGAGCGTGCGCTCCAGCGCCGTATAATAGCCCGAGATCATCGGAAAGGTGTTGAGGCTCAAAATATCGCCTTTCTGTAGGCGACGGGTGGTGACTGGAT
>JAGRLL010000310.1 GCA_020441855.1 Nitratireductor sp. | reverse complement strand
CGCGCGAGACGGCGGGCCTGACGCCCGACCCCGCGATCAAGGCGCGGCCGGCGAAACAGGGCGAATTCTCGCTGCCCATGCATTCCTACATCGCGCAGGTCGTGAACCCGAAAAAGGTCGCCATCGGTCGCGCTCGAGCCAAAAGCTTTGCGGATATTCTGTCGAGCATCGAAAGCCGCACCGGCGTGCCGTCCGAAATCTGCCTCGCCATCTGGGGCATCGAGAGCGGCTATGGTCCGACGCAGGGCGGCCACGACATCCTGCGTTCCGTCGCCACGCTGGCCGTCCGCAAACACCGCGCCGACTTCTATCGCAACGAATTCGTCGCCGCGCTCGTGCTGCTGCAAAGCGGAATGCCGCGCGAAAATCTCACCGGTTCATGGGCGGGCGCGATGGGCCAGCCGCAATTCACGCCCTCCTCCTATCTCAAATTCGCCGTCAGCTATTCCGGCGGCGGCCAGGCCGATATCTGGAACTCGAGCGCCGACGCGCTCGCCTCCATCGCCAACTTTTTGAAAGGCTCCGGCTGGAATCCGGCCGTGCCGGCCGTCATCGAAGTGACCGTGCCGCAGGATTTCGACTGGAAGCCGGTCGATCTCGATCTCAGCGCATGGCGGCGTCTGGGCTTTGCGCGCGCCGACGGAGAGGCGTTGCCGGCCGCGGGCTCGGCCAGCCTGTTCCTGCCGGAGGGCGCGGCGGGGCCGGCCTTTCTCATCACGGAGAACTGGGAAGTCATCCGCCAGTACAACACCTCCGACGCCTATGCGCTGGCCGTCGCGCTGCTGGCCGAGCGCATCGGCGGCGCCTCGGGCCTCAGGGGCGGCTGGCCGAAGGGCTACGTCTCGATGTCGCTGACCGACCGCTCGCGCGCACAAAAACTGCTTGTCGCGAAGGGCCTCTATTCCGGCGCGACGGACGGCAAGATCGGGCGCGGCACGCGCAACGCAGTGCACAAATTTCAGCTGTCGGCGGGTATGCTGCCGGCGGATGGTTTGTTGACGCCGGCGGTGTTGAAGCGATTGCAGACACGATAACCCTCATCCTGAGGAGGAGCGAGGCGCCGTCTCGAAGGATGCTCCAGAGTTGCGAATGCGGCCGTCCTTCGAGACGGCTTCTGCGCAGCCTCCTCAGGACGAGGGCGCGGGAGGATGGACTATGCGTTACGTCACGATCGAAAAAGGCCTCGGGCCCGAAGGCCGCATTGCCGTCGTGCGCTTCGACCGCGGCGACAGGCTGAATGCGCTGTCGGCGCAGGCCATGCGCGAATTGCGCGCGGCGGCGCAGTCCTTCGAGGACGATCCCAAAACCTCGGTCGTCGTTCTCGCGGGCGCGGCGCACGGTTTTTCCGCCGGCTTCGACCTCAAGGATTCGGAAGGCCGTGAGCGGACGAAACTCGGCCTCGGCGATCGCCGCGCCGCGCTGATGGTCGGCCCGCGCATGTGCCGCGCCTGGTACGACATGGAGCAGGTGACGATCTGCGCCATCGAGGGCCATTGCATCGGCGGCGGCGCGGCGCTGGCTGTGTCGCTCGACTTCCGCATCTGTGGCGCTTCGGCGCATTTCCGCATTCCCGAGGTCGAACTCGGCATGAACATGAGCTGGGGCTCGGTGCCGCGCATCCTGCAATTGATCGGCCCCGCGCGCACCAAACAGGCGGTCATCTGCGCCTCCGACCGCATTTCCGCCGCGCAAGCCGAGAAATGGGGGCTGGCGGAGGAGGTGGTGGAAGACGGACAGGTCTTTGCGGCAGCCTTCGCCTTTGCCGAAAAGATCGCCGCGCAGCCGCCGATCCCGACCATGATGACCAAGACGACAGTCAATCGCCTCTCCGGCGCGCTCGACGATCTCGCCAGCCACATGGACCGCGACCAGTTCGCGCTGACCAATCTTTCGGAAG
>JAGRLL010000309.1 GCA_020441855.1 Nitratireductor sp. | reverse complement strand
TGTTCAACCAATAAGGCCGCAAACATCATGCAGGACCTCAAGACCCTGCCTGCCGAGGAAATCAAGGCGCTGGCCGGCAACTTTCAGGCAGTCTCTTCCTGGGTGACTGTCACGCAGGAAATGATCGACACCTTCGCCCGAGCGACGGACGATCACCAGTTCATCCATGTCGATCCGGTCCGCGCGAAGGCCGAGACGCCCTTCGGCGGCACGATCGCGCACGGTTTCCTCACCTTGTCGCTGCTGTCGGGCCTGGCCTACGAGGTTCTGCCCACCCCGGCCGAGGCGGTGATGGGCATCAATTACGGCTTCGACAAAATCCGCTTCCTGGCGCCCGTTCCGGCGGGATCGAGAATACGCGCGCAATTCCGCCTGGTGGAGTGCGAGGAACGCAAGCCCGGAGAATTGCTGTCGCGTTATGGCGTGGCGGTGGAGATTGAAGGCGTTGACACGCCGGCGCTTATGGCGGATTGGCTGGGGCTGGCCATTCTGGGCCACAAATAGCGTTCTGGCCGCACATTGGCCAATCGGGGAGTAGACGGGGCATGACCATTCGTTTCGATGGCAGGGTTGCAATCGTTACAGGCGCGGGCAACGGGCTGGGACGCGCCCACGCACTGGAACTTGCGGCCCGCGGCGCGAAGGTCGTCGTCAACGATTTCGGCGGCGCGCGCGACGGCACGGGCGCATCGCTTTCGCCTGCGGAGCATGTCGTCGAGGAGATCCGCGCTTCGGGCGGCGATGCCATCGCCGACGGCGCCAACGTCACCGACGCCGATCAGTGCCGCGCCATGGCGGAGGCGGCGATGGCCAGATGGGGCCGCGTCGACATCCTGATCAACAATGCGGGCATTCTGCGCGACAAGAGCATCCAGAAGATGGCCGACACGGACTGGAACGCCGTTGTCGACGTGCATCTCAACGGCTCCGCCAATTGCACGCGCGCCGTCTGGCCCCACATGCGCGAACAGAATTATGGCCGCATCCTGATGACGACATCGACCTCCGGCCTCTACGGCAATTTCGGCCAGGCCAATTACGGCGCGGCCAAGATGGGTGTGGTCGGGATGATGAACACGCTCGTCATCGAAGGCGCCAAATACGGCATCAACGTCAACTGCCTTGCGCCGACGGCAACCACCCGCATGACCGAGGACATCATCCCCGAGGAAATGCTGGAAATGCTCAAGCCCGAATACGTGACGCCGGCCGCGATCTTCCTGGTGGGAGAAAGCGCGCCCAACCGCACGATCCTGCTCGCCGGCGCCGGCCATTACGCGGTCGCCGAACTGAGCGAGAGCAAGGGGCTTCATCTGGCCGCGCAGGACCGCAACGCCGAAGCCGTCGCAGAAAACTTCAAGACGATCGCCGACATGAAAAACGCCGATTGCTTTACCGACGGCGGCAGCCACGTCAACAAGATCCTCGCCGCCGAAGCGACCATGAACAACAGCTAGAATTACAAGCCGAAAGGACCCGCTCCATGCGTTCAGCCGCCATCGTTTCCACCGCCCGCACGCCCATCGGCAAGGCCTATCGCGGCGCCTTCAACGACACGCAGGCGCAGGCGCTTGGCGGTCATGTCATCGCCGAGGCCATGAAGCGTGCCGGCGTGGACCCCGCCGAGATCGACGACGTCGTCATGGGCGCGGCGATCCAGCAGGGCACCACATCCATGAACATGGCGCGCCAATGCGCCATGCGCGCCGGTCTTCCGACCTCTGTCGCGGGCATGAGCCTCGACCGCCAGTGCGCTTCCGGCCTGATGGGGATTGCCACTGCGGCCAAGCAGATCATCGACGACGGCATGACGGTCACGATCGGCGGCGGCCTTGAATCGATCTCGCTCGAGCAGAACGAACACATGAACATGTTCCGCGCCACCGATCCCTGGCTCATGGAGCACCTGCCCGCGCTCTACATGTCCATGCTGGAGACGGCAGAAGTCGTTGCCGAACGCTACGGCATTTCCCGCGAGGCGCAGGATGAATATTCGTTCGCTTCGCAGATGCGCACCGCCGCCGCCCAGGCCGCCGGCAAGTTCGACGACGAGATCGTGCCCCTGCCTTCGGTCATGAAGGTTCAGGACCGGGAGACCAAGGAAATCTCCGACGTCGCTGTCACGCTGGACAAGGACGAGGGCAATCGCCCTTCCACCACGCTGGAAGGCCTGTCCTCGCTCGAGCCCGTGTTCAAGGGCGGACGGCAGGTCAAGGAAGGCAGGTTCATCACCGCCGGCAATGCGAGCCAGCTTTCGGATGGCGCTTCCGCGGCGGTTCTCATGGAGGAAAAGGAAGCCGAGAAACGCGGTCTGCAACCGCTCGGCATCTATCGCGGCATGGCGGTCGCCGGCTGCGATCCCGACGAAATGGGCATCGGCCCGGTCTTTGCCGTCCCCAAGCTGCTCAAGGCCAATGGCCTGACCGTCGACGACATCGGCCTGTGGGAACTGAACGAGGCCTTCGCAGTGCAGGCGCTTTATTGCCGCGACCGTCTCGGCATCGACCCGGAGAAATACAACGTCAGTGGCGGCGCCATCTCCATCGGCCACCCCTACGGCATGTCCGGCGCGCGCATGACCGGCCATGCCCTCATCGAAGGCAAGCGCCGCGGCGCCAAATATGTCGTCGTCACCATGTGCGTCGGCGGCGGCATGGGTGCCGCCGGCCTGTTCGAG
>JAGRLL010000308.1 GCA_020441855.1 Nitratireductor sp. | reverse complement strand
CCGTGTCCGATGACGGCGTCGTCCTGGGAGCTGATCTGGCCCCCAATATCAACCATCGCGAGACGCTGTTCGGCGGCAGCGCCTCGGCGATCGCCATTCTGGCGGCCTGGTCGCTTGTCCATTCCCGCCTGCACAGCGCGGGCATGGCGCGCGCCATCGTGATCCGGCGCAATTCCATGAAGTACGAAGTGCCGGTCGATGGCGATTTTACCGCGCGCTCCTACCTCAAGAGCACGGCGGACTGGCAGGACTTTTTCGCAAGGCTGGAGGAGAGGGGCATGGCGAAGATCGAAGTCGCCGCCGATCTGGAATGCCAGGGCAAGCGCGCCGGCCAGTTGAGCGGTGAATTCGTCGCGTTCGACAAGGCAAGGTACGCCCAGTTGCCCAAGCTCGTTTCCAGAACCAGCCAGGACCTCTAAGACCAGTCTTTCACGACGGGATTTTCCGGCACGACGAGATTTTCCGGGCAGATATCCGGCCTATCTGGAGGGGTATTTGCCCCGGCCTTCCATTTCCGCCTTGCGCTTTTCTTCAAGCTTCTTGCGCCGCAGGAGCTCTTCCTCGGTGAAGGATTCTTGCCCCTGCGGCGCGCTTGCGGCGGGAACGCGATAAACGACCGGCGGCTCGGTCAGATATTTGCGCGAAGCTCCGGTCGAATATTTGGTCTCGGCCTTGGCCCTGCGAATCTCGGCGCGCTCGGCGTCGCTTTGCGCGGGCCTTACGTCCAGACCACCAGCCCTTGAGCGGGCATTCGGCATCTCGTCGAGCTGGGAGTTGCGCGCCTCGATGGTGGCACCCTCCGTCTCGCGCAGCAATTCACGGGTGCTGATGGCGCCTGTCCGCTCGTCGGGCGCTTCGGCATTTCCGCGAATACGCGCGATGCGTTGCTCCGGCGTTTCGGGCCAATCCGGATTCGAGGTGGCCACATTGGTGTCGACCGGTGCCGGCAGGGAAGCCTTGTCCTCCGGCACGATCAGGTCGGGACGGTCCGAATAGTCGATGTTGCTGGACTTCTTCCTGAACGACATCATGCCGTAGAGATCGTTCAGCGTCTGCTGGCCCTGGCTCACGCCGGTGCCATAGGTCGAGCCGACGTTGCAGGCCGACAGGAAGAGTGCGCATGCCAGCCCCGACAGGCCCGCAATCGCAGTCCTCGTGCTTTTCATCTTCCCGATCCCAGACATCAAATTCCGTCCAACGCACAAACCTTCCCGGCCAACGAATTGCCGCCACGACAGCGACGTCCAGGGAAGCGTTTCATCCCATCGCCCGCAATTGCGGCCAGAATCCGATCTGCATCCGGCCAACAGGCATTTTTCCGCCGGAAACTAGCGGATGGCGGGCATTTTCGCAATTGCGCCTTTCCGACGCCCCTGCTCAACCGCGTGCCGCGTCGATCTCGCGCATGGCATCGGCATCGCGCAGCGAAAGCTCCGGATAGTCGGGATCGGAACCGACCTCGGGCAATACCCGCCAGGAACGGGCGCACTTTTTGCCCTTGGCCAGCGCGGGGATCACGGCGACGCCGGGAACATCCGGCAACCGGTAGGCATCCGCCGGACCCTCGTCGGAGCGGACCTCGATCTGCGAGGTGATGCAGATATCGGCGAAGTCGCGGCCCGCAAGCGCTTCCATCAATTGCGGGTCGGTGACGTGGACAACAGGTGCTGCCTCCAGCGACGAGCCGATGCGCTTTTCGCGACGCTCGATCTCCAGCGCGCCGGTTACCACGCGACGGACCTCCCGGATCTTCTTCCAGCGTTCCGCCAGTTCGCCGTCATGCCAGTCGGCGGAGACTTCGCGGAACTGTTCGAGATGGACAGAACCGGCATCGGGATAGCGCGACAGCCATGCTTCCTCCATGGTGAAGGGCAGCATCGGCGCCATCCACGTCACCATGCAGTCGAAGATGGTGCGGATGACCTGCAGCGCGGCCTTGCGGCGGACACTGGACGGCGCGTCGCAATAGAGCGCGTCCTTGCGGATATCGAAATAGAAGGCCGACAATTCGATGTTGGAGAAGTCGATCAGCGCACGCGTGATGCGCTTGAAATCGAAATCGTCATAACCCTTGCGCACCAGCCGATCCAGTTCGGCCAGCCGGCCCAGCATCAGCCTTTCGAGTTCGGGCATGTCGGCGAAGGCGATTTCCCCGCCCTGCTTGCCCGCAATGTCGTGAGCGAGCGTGCCGAGCATCCAGCGGATGGTGTTTCTGAGCTTGCGATAGGCATCGATGTTGGTCTGGATGATGGTCTGGCCCAGACGCTGGTCTTCCCAGTAATCGGTGGTCATGACCCACAGGCGCAGGATATCGGCGCCGGACTTAGCCATCACGTCCTGCGGCAGGGTCTGGTTGCCGAGCGATTTCGACATCTTGCGGCCCTGCTCGTCCATGGTGAAGCCATGGGTGATGACGCAGTCATAGGGCGCGCGGCCGCGCGTGGCACAGCCTTCCAGCAGCGAGGAATGGAACCAGCCGCGGTGCTGGTCGGTGCCCTCCAGATAGACGTCGGCCGGCCATTTCAGGTCCGGGCGGTCTTCCAGCACGAAGGAATGCGTCGAACCCGAATCGAACCAGACATCGAGAATGTCGGTTACCTGCTGCCAGGGTTCGTTGGCGCGAGAACCGAGGAAACGCTCGCGTGCGCCCTCGGCGAACCAGGCATCGGCCCCTTCCGCCTCGAAGGCATCGAGGATGCGGGCGTTGATCGCCTCGTCGACCAGCACCGTGCCGTTATCGTCGGCGAAGACTGCGATCGGCACGCCCCACGCCCTTTGGCGGGAAAGTACCCAGTCGGGCCGGCTCTCGATCATGCCGCGCAGGCGGTTCTGGCCGGCTCCGGGCACGAAACGGGTATCGTCGATGGCCTTCAGCGAGCGATCGCGCAGCGTCGAACCGTCGTCGAACGGCTTGTCCATGTGGACGAACCATTGCGGCGTGTTGCGGAAAATCACCGGCTTCTTGGAGCGCCAGGAATGCGGATAGGTGTGCTTCAGCCGGCCACGGGCGAACAGCATGTTCCGTTCGATCAGCGCGGTGATGACCGCCTGGTTGGCGTCGCCCTTCTTGCCCTTGTCGTCGATGACGCGCGCGGCGCCGCCCTCGCGATCCGGGCCGAAGCCGGGCGCGTCCTTCGTGAGGAAACCGGCATCGTCGACGGTGAAGGGGATCGCGGTAGGGACGCCGCGTGCTTCCAGATCGCGGGCGTGGTCCATCCACGCGTCGAAATCCTCGCGGCCGTGACCGGGCGCGGTGTGCACGAAGCCGGTACCCGCGTCGTCGGTGACGTGATCGCCGGGGATGAGGGGAACGTCGAATTCGTAGCCTCCGCCAAGGCCCTTCAGGGGATGGGCGCAGGTGATAGCCGAGAGTTCCTCAGCCGAAACGTCGCGCATGCGCTTGTATTCGAGCTTGGCTTTCTGGAACGATTCCTCGGCCAGCTTGTCGGCGAAGACCAGCTTCTCGCCAGGCCGAGGACCGAATTCGTTCTCTGCCGCCGTGACCTCGTAAAGGCCGTAGGCGATGCGAGGCGAATAGGAGATCGCCCGGTTGCCGGGAATGGTCCAGGGCGTCGTCGTCCAGATGACGACATAGGTTGCGTCGAGTTCACTCGAACCGGCAGTCACCGGAAACTTGACCCAGATCGTATCGGACTCGTAGTCCTGATACTCGACCTCGGCCTCGGCCAGCGCGGTGCGCTCGA
>JAGRLL010000307.1 GCA_020441855.1 Nitratireductor sp. | reverse complement strand
GCACCTGATAGGGGATCTCGGTGATGACGATGCGCCAGGTGCCGCGTCCGGCATCTTCCTTGTCCCATCTGGCGCGAACGCGAAAACCGCCCCTGCCGGTCCTGTAGGCATCGATGATGGAATCGCGGTCCTCGACGATGATGCCGCCGGTCGGAAAATCTGGACCGGGCACCAGTTCCACCAGCTTCTCGACGGTCGCATTGGGGAACTTGATCAGATGTATCGCCGCGTCGCACAATTCAGCTGCATTGTGCGGCGGTATGTTGGTCGCCATGCCCACCGCGATGCCCGACGAACCGTTGGCGAGCAGGTTGGGGAATGCGCCGGGCAGGACGACGGGCTCGGAATCCTCGCCATCATAGGTCTCGCGGAAATCGACCGCATCTTCGGTGATGCCTTCCATCAGGAGGCTCGCCACCTCGGTCATGCGCGCTTCGGTATAGCGCATGGCGGCGGCGCTATCGCCATCGACATTGCCGAAATTGCCCTGNNCCGTCGACCAGCGGGTAGCGGACCGCGAAATCCTGGGCGAGACGCACCAGCGCGTCGTAGACGGCCTGGTCGCCATGGGGGTGGAACTTACCGATGACGTCGCCGACGATGCGCGCGCACTTCTTGAAACCGGCATTGGGGTCGAGACGCAGAATGCGCATCGCATGCAGGATGCGGCGATGAACCGGCTTCAGACCGTCGCGCACGTCTGGAAGCGCGCGGCCCATGATGGTCGACAGCGCGTACGCGAGATAGCGTTCTTCCAATGCGGATTTCAGGTCGACAGGCTGAATGCCGTCGCCATCACCGCCGGACGGAGGCAGAAGGTCCTTTCCCATGGCCCGGGGTTAGCGCGGGCGGCGATTCGGGGCAAGTGCGTGGAAAGCTGCGGCGCGCTCAGTTGAACACTGTCTTGAGGAAAGTATCGATGGCCGCGGTCACCTCGCGCGAATTGCCGATGCCGCGCGCAATCGAGCCATGGGTGTAGCCCTTGCCGTCGAACAGGGCGACCTTCGTTCCCCTGTCGCGCAATTTGCCCGCGAAGGAATTTGCGAGCGCCTTGCGGCGGATGTAGTCGGAGCGCGAATAGAGGATCAGGAAGGGCGGATAACCGGAGCCGCGGTCGACATAGGTTGCCGGCGACCATTTCTTCCAGTTGGCGCGGTTCCTGCCGAAGGTCTTCACATAGACGCGATCCATGGAATCGTTGCGCAGGCGGTAATATTGCTCGAGGTCATAGGCCTGCACGTCGTTGGCAACGACGCCGGCGAGCGGGCCGGCAAGCTTTCGAACCCCGATCATGGCTACCAGATGCGACCCCGCGGAATGTCCCATGATCACGATCCTGGAAGGATCGCCGCCATGGCTCGAGATGTTGGCGCGCACCCATTTGATCGCCCTGACGATATCGGAGATCTGACCGTCGATACTGGTCTTGGGCACGGGGCGATAATCGACTGAGACCAGCATGTAGCCGCGCGATTTCGCCCATGACGGCAGGGAGTAGACCTTGGTGCGCTCGCCCTTGATCCAGCCGCCGCCATGAACATAGACGACGACCGGCGCCTTCGGCGCACCGGACCGGTTGGCGACAAGCGCGAACAACCCAGTCTTCTTCTCGTTCGGGTCATAGATGTCGACGTTGAGCCCGCCACCGACGGCGACCGTCTCCGGGCTGTAGGTCTCGGCCTGCGGCTTTGCGGGCGCGGCCGGGGCGGCCGTCGATGCGGTCGAAAGCCCCTCGCCCGACACCGACTGGCAGGCAGCAAGCGAAAGCATGGCGATCAGGGCGAGGATGACGCGGACTGGCATGACGGGCGAGCCGTAACACGGCACGGCGGAATTGCAAGCCGAAGGCATGACGCAACGGTTTCGCCGACTGGCAATTGACTCTCATACCGACTAGTTGGTATGTTTGGTCCAAACAGAGAGAACCCATGGCACCCCGCAATACAGGCGCACGCGAAAAACTGCTCGAAGCCGCATTCAAGGTGATCCGCGAAAAGGGCTACACCGCGACAACGGTCGACGATTTGTGTCAGGCGGCAGGCGTGACCAAAGGTGCCTTCTTCCACCATTTTGCCAGCAAGGAAGCGCTGGGGGTCGCTGCGGCACAGCACTGGGCGGCGACCACGGGGGCTCTGTTCGAGACCGCCCCCTATCACGCGCCGGCCGACGCCCTGGATCGTGTTCTGGCCTATGTCGACTTCAGGAAGGCGATCGCGCAGGGCGAAATGTCGGAATTCACCTGTGTCGCCGGCACCATGGCGCAGGAAGTGCACGACACCCATCCGGCCATCGCGGCGGCGTGTGGCGAAGCCATCGCAGGTCATGCCGCCACGCTGGTCGACGACATTGCCCGGGCGATGGAAGACCGGGGCATCGAGGATGCGGACTGGACGGCGGAAAGCCTCGCCCTGCACACGCAGGTCGTCCTGCAGGGCGCCTTCGTCGTCGCAAAGGCGGGCGGCGACCGGCAGGTCGTGGCCGACAGCCTGGACCATTTGCGCCGCTACATCGAAATGCTGTTCACGAAAAATGGAAAGAAAGGAACCCTGCAGTGAGCGACAAGGGAAACAATGTGCGCCTGCACCGCGTTCTGCGTGCGAGTCCCGAGATGGTTTACAAGGCTTTCGTGACGCCGGACGCCTATGCCCGCTGGATACCGCCGCGCGGCTATACCGCACAGATCGAGGAAATGGATGTGCGCCAGGGCGGCAGATACCGAATGTCGTTCACCGCCTTCGCCACCGGGCAGGCGCATCATTTCGGCGGCGAGTATCTCGAAGTCGTCGCCAACAAGCGGCTCGTGATGACCGACCGCTTCGACGATCCCAATCTCACGGGAGAAATGATCACGAGCGTGGAACTCACGCCCGCCGGCAACCGGACGGAGGTCCATATCGTCCAGGAGGGAATCCCCGATCTCATACCGCTCGATGATTGCTATCTCGGCTGGCAGGATTCGCTGATGTTCCTCGCGCTGATGGTCGAAGGCCACGCTTCGCACTGACACCCAAACCGGAGGAGAGAACCATGGATGTATCCATCTACCTGTTTTTCAAAGGTAACTGCCTGGAAGCGATGCAGTTTTATGCCGACACGCTGGGCGGCGAAATCACCGGAGTCTTCAAAAACGGCGACGCTCCCAACCCGGAAAGCCGCATGCCCGGCGGCGACGAACTGGTCATGAACATGGCGATGAAGGTCGGAAACCTGACCATCATGGCATCCGATGCGCCGGGCGAGTGGTATTCCAAGCCGCAAGGCTTCGATGTTGTCGTTTCGCCCACGACGCTGTCCGAGGCCGAGCGCGTCTTCGTCGCCCTGAGCAAGGATGCCGAGGAGATACGCCAGCCGCTTGGCGAGACCTTCTGGGCGGAACGCTTCGCCATGCTCACCGACCGCTTCGGCACCCGATGGATGGTCAATTATTCCGGTTCGAAGGCGCAGGGCTGAACACCCGGGAGTGTTGATGAGGGGAGAACTGAAATGACCGATCTGGCGACCTGCCTGTGGTACGACCACGGCGAAGCCGGCAAGGCGGCCGAGTTTTATGCCGCCACCTTTCCCGACAGCCATGTCGGGCGGACGAACGCCGCGCCCGGCGACTATCCCGATGGCGCGGAAGGCAACGAGCTGACCGTCGAATTCACCGTTCTCGGACGCAAATTCGTCGGCCTCAATGGCGGCCCGAACTTCAAGCCCAATGAATCGGTGAGTTTCATGGTCATCACGGAAACCCAGGAAGAGACCGACCGCTACTGGGATGCCATCGTCGGCAATGGCGGCGCAGAAAGCGCCTGCGGCTGGTGCAAGG
>JAGRLL010000306.1 GCA_020441855.1 Nitratireductor sp. | reverse complement strand
TGGTCAAGACCATCGGCGACGCGGTGATGGCCGCCTTTGCCGATCCGGGCGATGCGGTGCGTGCCGCGATCGCCATCCAGGAGCGTATCGGCGGCTTCAACACGGCGCACCGGCAAAACGGTTCCGTCGCGAGCGAAGCCATCGTCGTCAAGCTCGGCGTGCATCAGGGGCCGTGCGTGGTCGTCACCCTCAACGGTCAGCTCGACTATTTCGGTTCGGCGGTGAACCTCGCGGCGCGGCTGCAAGGCGAAAGCATGGGAAGCGATCTCGTCTTGTCGGAGGCGGTTGCGGACGATCCGGCTGTTGCCCCGCTCGTGGCCCAGCTGCCGCTCGGCCACGAGAGCGTGAGCCTTCGCGGCTTCAAAAGGCCGGTACCGTTCTGCCGCGTGTCGTTCGGCGGAGAACGCAAGGCCGCCTGAAGGCGTCGTATCGGCGTACTCGACAAGACCGATGCGAAGTTTTACGGACTTGTCGGCCGGCGGCGTTTCAAGTTGTATGCGCCAGAGCAAGACATTCGCCGAAGGCGTTTCAAAAGCCGGCGCGAGTGCGGGAAACCGGGAGGAAATTCATGCTTGGACTGATGCAGCAATGGCCGCTGCTTTGCCACAAGATTGTCGACCATGCCGCGCGTCAGCATGGCCATCGCGAGATCGTCACGCGCTCGATCGAAGGGCCGATCATGCGCACCACCTACGGCGAATTGCGCGAACGCTCGCTCAAGGTGGCGCAGCTTCTAACCCGCGACGGCTTCAAGCGCGGCGACCGTATCGGCACACTGGCATGGAACACCGGGCGGCATCTGGAGAGCTGGTACGGCATCATGGGCATGGGTGGCGTCTACCACACGCTCAATCCGCGCCTGTTCCCCGAACAGATTGCCTGGATCATGAACCATGCCGAGGACCAGTGCCTGTTCGTCGACCTGACCTTCATGCCGATTGTCGAGGCAATCGCGCCGGCGATCCAGTCGCTGAAAAAGGTCATCGTGTTCACCGATGGCGCGCATATGCCGGAAACCGGGCTGTCCAACGTGGTTGCCTATGAAGACTGGCTCGCCGGCGCGGACGGCGACTTCTCGTGGGTGGAACTCGACGAAAACGAAGCGTGCGGCATGTGCTACACCTCGGGCACGACGGGCGATCCCAAGGGCGTGGTCTATTCGCACCGCTCCAACGTTCTGCACGCGATGATCGCGGCCCTGCCGGACGCGATGGGTGTGTCGTCGCGCGACGTCATCCTGCCGGTGGTGCCGATGTTCCACGCCAATGCGTGGGGGCTTGCGCAGACCGCGCCGCTGATCGGCGCGAAAATGGTGATGCCGGGCGCCAAGATGGACGGCGCGTCGATCTACGAATTGCTGGACACCGAGAAGGTCAGTTTCACGGCGGCTGTGCCGACCGTCTGGCTGATGCTGCTGCAATATCTCGAAGAGACCGGAAAGAAGCTGCCGTATCTCAACAAGGTGGTGATTGGCGGCTCGGCCTGTCCGCGCGCCATGACCGAGAAATTCGAGAAGAATTACGGTGTCGAGGTCGTCCATGCCTGGGGCATGACCGAGATGAGCCCCCTGGGAACGCTCGGCTCGATAAAGCCCGAATACGTGGAACTGACCGGCGACAGACTGTTCGACATCAAGGAAAAACAGGGCCATTCGCCGTTCGGGGTAGAGATGAAGATCACCGACGACGAAAACATCGAATTGCCGTGGGACGGGAAGACCTTCGGCAGGCTTAAGGTCCGCGGTCCGGCCGTTGCGTCGGGCTATTACGGTGGAGCCGGCGCCGATCAGTTCGACTCGGAAGACTGGTTCGACACGGGCGATGTCGCCCATATCGATCCCAATGGCTACATGCAGATCACCGACCGCGCCAAGGATGTCATCAAGTCGGGCGGCGAATGGATTTCGACCATCGACCTTGAAAACCTGGCCGTCGGCCATCCCGATGTTGCGGAAGCTGCCGTGATTGGCATTGCGCATCCCAAATGGGACGAGCGGCCGCTGCTCGTCATCGTCAGAAAGCAGGGCAAGGAACCTTCCAGGGAGGAAATCCTTCAGTTCATGGAAGGCAAGATCGCCAAATGGTGGATGCCCGATGATGTCGTGTTCGTCGAGGAGATCCCGCATACGGCAACCGGCAAGATCCAGAAGACGACGCTGCGTGAGCAGTTCAGGGGATACGCATTGCCAAGCGCGTGAGGCGCGTTGACGGAGGCATGGTGTTCTACGTTCCGGAGGGGTCTTTGGAACAGGTTTGCTGGCACGCCGCCAATTCGCCGGTTTACTTTGCGTCATGGATGGATACGCTGCACTCCCTGCGACTGCTGGTTGGGGCGCGGCGCAGTCCGGCTTTAACACGACGGGCCGGCCACCGGTCCCGTTGAGGCAAATGACGAGGGAGAACAACCATGGGCCGTAGCACCAAAGGTCGCGGACTGCTTTACGACAGCGTGCTTGAGACGATCGGCGACACGCCGGTTATCCGCATCAACCGCCTGGCGCCCGAACATGTGCGTCTTTACGTCAAGGTGGAAGCCTTCAACCCGGCCGGTTCGGTCAAGGACCGCCTTGCGGTCTCGATCATCGAGGAAGCCGAGAAACGCGGCGATCTCAAACCCGGCCAGACGGTGGTCGAGGCGACGAGCGGCAATACCGGCATCGGGCTTGCCATGGTATGCGCGGCCAAGGGATATCCGCTGGTCGTGACGATGGCCGATTCCTTCTCCGTCGAGCGCCGCCGCCTGATGCGCTTTCTCGGCGCCAAGGTCGTGCTCACCCCGCGCGCGCAGAAGGGCTTCGGCATGTACCAGAAGGCCAAGGAACTGGCCGAGGCCAATGGCTGGTTCCTGGCGCACCAGTTCGAGACGCCGGACAATGCGACCATCCACGAGAACACGACCGCGCGCGAAATTCTCGCCGATTTCGAGGGGGACCGGCTCGATTACTGGGTGAGCGGGTACGGCACCGGCGGCACGGTTTCGGGCGTGGCGCGCGTGCTGCGCAAGGAACGTCCCGAAACGAAAATCGTCCTGTCCGAGCCGGCCAACGCAGCGCTGGTCTCAAGCGGCACACTGCAGGATCGCAATTCAGAGGGTGAGCCGGCGGCCAGCCATCCGGCCTTCGAACCGCATCCGATCCAGGGCTGGACGCCGGATTTCATTCCGCTCGTCCTGCAGGAAGCTATCGACAAGAAGTATTATGACGAACTGATCCCCATTCCGGGACCGCAGGGCATGGAGTGGGCGAGGAAGCTTGCCGCGCAGGAAGGCATCTTCACCGGTGTGTCGGGTGGCTCGAGTTTCGGCGTCGCCGTGCAGATCGCGGAAAAGGCAGCGCCCGGTTCGGTCATTCTCGCCATGCTGCCCGATACCGGCGAACGTTATCTTTCCTCGCCGCTTTTCGAGCCGGTCCCCGAATACATGAGCGATGAAGAAATCGCGCTGATGAAGTCGACGCCCGGCTACCAGATGCCGGACGAAGCCTGATCGACCATCTAGGCAAAGCCCTCGGCGACCAGTTCGTCGCCGAGGCGGCATGTCTCGGCGGTCAGCAGATCCAGATCCTCGTAGCGCGTTCGGTGATTGGTGATCGCCGGACGCAGGCAATGGCGTCTACCGATCGTGGTGTCGGACAATGCGGCGGTGCCCGCTTCCTGAAGGCGCAGCATGATCTCGGTGTTGAGTTTTTTCAGCTGGGCCTCGTCCAGATCGCCCGGATTGTAGCGGAAGCAGACGATGTTGACCGTTACCGGCGCAACCAGCTCCAGTCGGTCGTCGGCCTCGACCAGGCCGGCAAGATAATGCGCCTGGGCGATGTTCTGGTCGATGAGCCGTCCGAATTTGCCCACGCCATGCTCCTTGAGCGCCATCCACACCTTCAACGCTCGAAAGCCGCGCGAGGTTTGCGGCCCGTATTCGTGCAGCCAATGCGCCGAAGCGATGCCGCGCGGCGTCGCCTCGAGGTATTCCGGCGTGAGCGCGAAGGTCGAGTGATGGGCTGTCCCGTCGCGAACCAGTACACAACCAACCTCGAAGGGCGCATGCAGCCATTTGTGCGGGTCGAGCGCAATGGAATCGGCCTTTTCGATGCCGGCGACCAGATGCCGGTTTTCAGGCGCAATGGCGATCAACGCGCCAATGCAGCCATCGACATGCAGCCACAAGCCCTCGCGGTCGCATAGCTCACGCAGGGCCTTGAGGTCGTCGATCGCGCCGGTATTGACCGTGCCGGCGGTGGCGATGACACAGGCCGGGGTGAAGCCGGCGGCGCGGTCCTCGACAATCGCGCGCGCCAGCGCATGGATGTCGATGGTGAAGTCCGGCTTGCTGGCGACGCGGTGCAGCGCCTTGTTGCCGAGGCCGAGCAGTTCCACGCCTTTCTGGTGGCAGCTGTGGACCTGATCGGAGGCATAGAAACGTAACGGTGCGGCGAGGGCGGCCACACCCTCCTCGCGCAGGTCGATCCCGAAAAGCGCACCGGCCATGACATTGCGGGCGACGGTCAGCGCGATGATGTTGGCCATGGAACCGCCGCTGGTCAGCGTGCCGGAAGAACCTTCCGGAAGGCCCATCATCTGCCGGCACCAGCCGACCACCTGATTGTCCACGAGCGCTGCGGCGTGGTCGCCGCCGCCCAGATTGGAACCGATCACGGCGGCGAGGTAATCGCCAAGTGCGCCGGTGGCGTTGGAAGAGCCCATGTACCACATCCAGAAACGCGGATGGATGTTGCCCATGGGATAGGCCATCAGGTTTGCCGTGAGTTCGGCGTACACGCTTGCGAGCCCTTCACCCTCCACGGGCAGCGGTTCGGTGAAGGCCTGGCGCACGTCTTCGGGCATGGACTGCCAGACCGGGCGGTCGCGCACGTCGCGCAGATAGTCCGTTGCTTCGTCCACGATGCGATGGGACAGGCTGCGGAACGCTTCCCAATCCTTCGGATCAAGCGTTTCTTCGCGATTGGTCAAGTTTCATTCCTCGTCCGGAGCATGATCGGCAGAACGGACAAACGTTTCGCCGGTAGTCGTGCTCAGCCTAACGGAAGCGATCAGCGCCAAAGATTCCGGGCCGGTTTACCCGCAACAGTGCTGATCGCGCAACATGGCCCCTGACGCGCGGAATCTAGCAAGATTGTGCCACACTGACCATGCCGGTCATCGGTGGTGGGGAGGAAGCGGTTTCGTCAGGTCGTGACGTCCGGCGCATCGCGGCCGAGCCTTTCGGCAATTCCCGCGATCTCTCCGGCCGCCATGGCGACGTCGCGCAGGAAAGTCTGCGTGTCCTCGTCCTGGCGCGACGGGTCGGGTTCGAAGCGTTCCAGATAGACGCGCAAGGTTGCGCCGACCGTGCCGGTGCCCGACAGGCGGAAGACGGCGCGCGCCGTCTCTCCAAAATAGATGCGGATGCCCTGCCTTTCGGTACGCGAACCGTCCACCGGATCGGTGTAGGCGAAATCGTCGGCCTGCGTGATGGTCAGTCCGTGAGAAGTCTGTCCGGGCAGATCGGCAAGACGGATGCGCAGATCCGCCATCAATTGCTCGGCTTTTTGCTTGTCGACTTCCTCGTAGTCGTGGCGAGAGTAATAGTCGCGACCGTACTCGGCCCAATGTTCGCGCATGATCACGGTCACCGGTTGGCGACGTATGGCGAGAATGTTGAGCCAGAGCAGCACGGCCCAGAG
>JAGRLL010000305.1:720-21547 GCA_020441855.1 Nitratireductor sp. | reverse complement strand
ACCGAGGCGGTGAAGGCGGGGAAGGGATGGAGCAGCTTTCCCCAATCGTCGAGCGAGAGGGGCTGGAAGTGGAATTGCAGGTTGGGCGTTTCGTATTCGGGCGAGGAAGCGACGAAGGCGCCCAGCTGCGAAGGCGCCATGGTGAGCGGCCCGCGCCGGCGCAGCACATAGTCCAGTCCCATCAGCGCGCGGTTGAAGACGTTCGCATAGGTCTCGTTCAGCGTCCGGATGCCGCGCACCTTGTAGACGGGACGGATCTGGAGGTGGTCCTGCAGGTTCTCGCCGACGCCTTTTGCCTCGACCAGGGGATCGATGCCGTTCGCTTTCAGGATTTCGGGATTGCCGATGCCGGAGCGCTCCAGAATGGCGGGCGAGGCGACTGCGCCTGCCGAAAGCAATATCTCGCCACGGGCCTTCGCGCGGAACGGGCTCCCGTCCTTCAGCCAAGTGATCGCACGGGCGCGTCCGTCGGCAAGCGCGACCCGGTCGACGAGCGCGCCGGTGACGACACGCAGGTTGGGACGGTTCATGACGGGTTTGAGGAAACCCCGCGCGGCGCTCCAGCGTCTTCCGCGTTTCTGGTTGACCTGAAAATAGGAAGTGCCGGCATTGTCGCCCGAATTGAAATCGTCGACCTTTGCGACGCCGGCCTGTTCGGCCGCGTCGCGGATGCGGTCGAGAATGTCCCAGTGGCCGCGCAGATGCTCGACGCGCCATTCGCCGCCGGCGGCGTGCGTTTCGTTGGGCGGGTTCTCGTGGTCTTCGTGCTTCATGAAGACGGGCAGCACGTCGTCCCAGCCCCAGCCGGCGAGCCCCATCTGGCGCCAGCCGTCATAATCGCGCGCCTGGCCGCGCATGTAGATCATGCCGTTGATGGCCGAACAGCCGCCAAGGACCTTGCCGCGCGGATAATTCAGGGCGCGGCCGTTGAGGCCCGGCTGGGCGTCGGTCTTCATCAGCCAGTCGGCGCGCGGGTTGCCGATGGCGAAGAGATAGCCGACGGGAATATGAAACCATATCCAGTTGTCGTCGCCCCCGCCCTCGAGCAGCAGGACCCTGTTTGCCGGGTCGGCGGACAGGCGGTTGGCGAGCACGCAGCCGGCCGAACCGGCGCCTGCGATGATATAGTCGTACTCTCCCTGATCGACGGCTTCGGTCACGGCCATTTCCTCCTCCCGTTCGAAGAATGTCTTAATCGCCTTGCCATGACAGGAAAAGACCGCGGGCATGGCAGGAACCGAGCATTGGGGACAAAACCTCCCCCGAAGGATTGCCTGTAGACGCCGCGCCTCTTATAGCCAACGCGGTGTCAATTCAGGAGGCAGCACATGACGCAGACAGTCGGCATCGAAATCGAGGACGGTATCGCGATCGTCGTTACCGACAATCCGCCGGTCAATGCGCTATCGGCCGATGTCCGCAACGGGCTGTTCAAAGCCATCGAGACGGTCGAGGCCGATGCGAATGTCGAGGCGGTGGTCATCCATTGTGCCGGCCGCACCTTTTTCGCCGGCGCCGATATCCGCGAGTTCGACAAGCCGCCGGTCTCCCCGGTTCTTTCCGAAGTGATCGACCGCATTGAGGCGTGCACCAAGCCGGTGGTTGCGGCAATGCACGGCACGGCGCTTGGCGGCGGATTCGAAGTGGCGTTGGGCTGTCATTTCCGTGTCGCGCTGGCCTCCGCAAAAATGGGACTGCCGGAAGTCAAGCTCGGCCTGTTGCCGGGTGCCGGCGGCACGCAGCGCCTGCCGCGCCTGATTGGTCCGCAAAAGGCGCTCGACATGATCGTGTCGGGCGATCCCGTTGGCGCCGGCAAGGCGCTCGACCTCGGCATTGTCGACAACACGGTCGATGGCGATATCCGCTCGGCGGCCGTGGCCTTTGCGAAAAAGGCGGTCGCCGAAGGCCTGCCGATCCGCCGGCTTAGCATGTTCGACGAAAGGCTTGCGGCCGCGCGCGCGGACATGGCGCCGTTCGAAGAGCATGCCGCTGCGCTGTTGACGCGCAAAAGGGGGCTGGATGCACCGCGGATCTGCGCCGATTCGGTCCGCAATGCGATCACACTGCCCTTTGCGGAAGGTTCGCGGAAGGAACGCGAATTCTTCATGCACCTGAAAAACGGTGTCCAATCGGCGGCACAGCGCCATTTGTTCTTTGCCGAGCGCACGGCGCAGCGCGTCGACGACATGCCGAAGGATGTCAGGCCCGGCAAGGTCGAGCAGGTCGCAGTGATCGGCGCCGGCACGATGGGCGGCGGTATCGCCATGGTGTTCGCCAATGCCGGCATTGCCGTCACGCTGATCGACGTGCAGGCCGAAGCGCTCAAGCGAGGGCTGGCCAACATCGAAAAGAATTACGCGAGGACGGCAGCGCGTTCGGGCAAGGGCGACGACTGGATCGCCGAGCGCGTCGGACGGATCACCGGCGCGGAATCGCTCGAAGCGGTCGCACAGGCCGATCTCATCATCGAGGCCGTGTTCGAGGACATGGCGCTGAAGCACAAGATCTTTGCCGATCTCGACCGGCTGGCGAAGCCGGGCGCGATCCTGGCGACCAATACCTCGACGCTGGATGTCGACGAGATCGCGGCGGCGACCAAGCGTCCCGAATGGGTTGTCGGCATGCACTTCTTCAGCCCGGCGAACGTGATGCGGCTGGTCGAAGTGGTGCGTGGCAGGAAGACCGGGTTCCAGGCGTTGGCGACGGCGATCGGCATCTCCAGGGCCGTCGGCAAGGCGCCGGTCACGGTCGGAGTCTGCTTCGGTTTCGTCGGCAACCGCATGCTCTACGCGCGCACGCGCCAGGTCGAACGCCTGCTGCTCGAAGGCGCAGCGCCGCAGGCCATCGACAAGGCGATGACCGATTTCGGCTTTGCCATGGGGCCGCTGGCGGTCAGCGATCTGGCGGGGATCGATGTCGGCTGGCGCGCACGCCAGCAGGCAGGGTCGAAGATCGCGCCGATTGCCGATGCGCTGGCCGAAATGGGCCGCTACGGTCAGAAGACGGGCAAGGGCTTCCATCTTTATCCCGAGGGCGCGCGCCGTGGCGAACCGGACCCGGAAGTCGATGCGCTGATTGCGAGAATGGCCGGGGAGCGGGGCGTCAAGCGACGCGAAATCTCTTCCGAAGAGATCACCGAAAGACTGATTTATGCGATGGTCAATGAAGGCGCGCGTATTCTGGAAGAAGGCATCGCGGCGCGTGCCTCGGACATCGATATCATCTGGGTGTTCGGCTATGGCTGGCCGGTGCAACACGGCGGGCCGATGTTCCACGCCGACCAGATTGGCGCCGGCATGATCGCCGCCAGGCTCGCGCAGATGGCGGAGTCGAGCGGAGACGAAACGCTGGCACCCGCGCCGCTCCTTGCCAGGCTTGCTGCGGAAGGTGGTGCCTTCGGCAAGCTCTAGAGGTGTCTTCCGGCCGACGCGGCCAGCGGTTTGGAAAATTTTTCCTCTCCGGAGCGGCGTCGGTTCACGAATTGACACAATCGCTGGCGAGAGTTGCGGGGCGCTGGCGAGAGTCGGCGACGCCGATCCGGTCTGCGGGGTTTTCTCGTGCCTGCCGGTGGCGAAGATGACAGGGGCTCAGTCATTGTATGGTGCGTTCCGTTGGGATGGAGCGCAGCGAGGGAGAGTCATTTATGAAATCCGCTTTTTCAGCCGGGCTGTTCGTGGCCCTGGCGGCATTCGGCATCGCGCAGGGTGTTGGCGAGGCCTCCGCTCAGGAGACGCGCCGCGAGATCGTCACCACCGAGAACGGCGATTATTACGGGTTCGACCTCAGGGCGGAGAAAGATGTCTCGCTCGACCAGTGCAAGCAGATGTGCCTGGATGACGACAAGTGCCGGGCCTTTACCTTCAACACCAAGGTCAGTTGGTGTTTCCTGAAAAGCGATTTCAGCGAGCTCGGCATCTTCGATGGCGCGGTCGCCGGCAAGGTCGTGGAGATTTCCACCGAGCCCGATCTCGGCGCGCCGCCCGAACTGGCTTTTGTTCCCTCCGGTACGCTGGAGCAGGGCAAGGCCTTCGGCCAGAAGGTCCGCACGACGCGTTCCGACGATACGCTGACCAGCGTCGACGAACTGGTCGAGGCAGGCCGTCAGGATTTCGCTGATAACGATTCCGGCACGGCGGCGATCAATTTCACCCGCGCGCTGGCGCTCGATCCCGACAATGTCGAAACCTGGCTGGCCTTTTCGCGCGAAGCTTCCGGTTGGCTGGCCGGCGACGGCCATTACGACTACCGCCTGCAGGAAATGGCGGTTTCGTCTGCGCTCGGCGCCTACGATTTGTCGCGCACAGCCTCGGCGCGCGCCGAGGCGCTTGCGGTGCTGGCGGCAGCGCTCGAGCAGCGCAGGCTCTACCGCCCGGCGCTCGAAGCCTACAAGGCGAGCCTTGAACTGAAGGATTCCCAGCAGGTCGCAACCGCCTATCGCGAACTGCGCGAAGCCAAAGGCTTCCGCATCACGGGCAACCGGGTGCGCTCTGATCAGGCAACGCCCGGCATTTGCGTTGATTTCTCCGAGGAACTGGTCAAGTCCGGCGTGGATTACTCATCCTACGTGACGGTTGACGGGCGCTCGTCCGGCGCGATCGAGGCTTCGGGCAAGCAGATCTGCGTCGAAGGGCTGGAGCACGGCAACACCTACCGCATATCGCTGAGGTCCGGGCTGCCATCCTCCGTCGGCGAGGTGCTGGAAAAGCCTGTTGCCATCAACGCCTATGTCCGCGACCGCGCGCCTGCGGTGCGCTTTTCGGGCGCGAATTTCGTGCTGCCTGACACGGCGCGGCGCGGTATTCCGATCACCGGCATCAACGCCGATTCCGCCGATCTGGAACTCTATCGCATCGGCGACCGCGCACTGGCCGACCTTTTGGCGGGATCGGAATATTCCGGCTCGAAATTCCTTACCCAACTCGAAGGCTATTCGGTGAGCGATATCGCCGGTTCCATGGGTGAACCGGTTTGGAAAGGCTCCATCGAACTCAAGCGCGAGCGCAACCGCGAAGTCGTGACCAGTTTCCCGATCGACGAGGCCGTGCCCGAGCGCAAACCCGGCATCTACGTGCTGACGGCCAACGTCACCAACCAGCGCGCCGACAATTGGGAGCCGGTCGCCACGCAATGGTTCCTCGTTTCCGATATCGGACTGTCGACCTATGCCGGCACCGACGGGCTGACCGTTTTCACCCGCTCGCTCGAGACGGCGAAACCCGTCGCTGGTGTCGAGGTTACGCTGATCGCGCGCAACAACGAGGTGCTCGGCACGGCCAGCAGCGACGCCAATGGCAAGGCCGTGTTCACGCCGGGCCTGATGCGCGGCTCGGCGGGGCTTGCGCCGACCGTGCTGACTGCGAAGGCCGGCGAGGGCGAGAAAACGGATTTCGCCTTCCTGGACATGACGCGGGCCGGGTTCGACCTTTCGGATCGCGGCGTCGGGGGACGAACCTCGCCCGGACCGCTCGATGTCTACACCTATCTGGATCGCGGTATCTATCGTCCCGGCGAGAGCGTGCATTCGGTTTCGCTTGCGCGCGACGAGATTGCGGGAGCATCGCCCGATCTGCCGCTGACCATGATCTTCACGAGGCCGGACGGGGTTGAGGCGACGAGGATCGTTTCCGGCACGCCTTCGCTCAGCGGCCACGAAGTGTCGATCGACTTGCCGGAAAACGCCATGCGCGGCGTGTGGCAATTGCGGGTCTATACCGACCCGAAGGAAAAGCCGATCTCGGAGAAGAGCTTCCTGGTCGAGGATTTCACGCCCGACCGTATCGAGTTCGATCTGGCGAGCGAGGCCAGCGCGATCTCCCCCGAACGCCCGGCGGACATCTCGGTCAAGGGACGATTCCTGTATGGCGCGCCGGCTGCGGCGCTGGCGATCGAGGGCGAGATGCGGCTGAAAAGCGTGCGCGAGCGCGCCGAAGCGCCGGGCTATCAGTTCGGCCTCGCCGACGAGGACGAGGACGGCGATACGGTGATCCCGCTCGGAGGGCTGGAACGCACCGATGAAAACGGCGAGACGTCCTTCACGGCGGGGATCACCCAATTGCCGACGACGACGCGGCCGCTGCAGGCCAATATCGTTGTGCGGATGCGCGAGGATGGCGGACGCGCGGTGGAACGCGATCTGTCGCTGCCCGTCGTGCCCGATGCGGCGATGATCGGCATCAAGGCCGATTTCGAGGACGGACAGGTCAGGGAGAACTCCACGGCCGGTTTCCACGTGATCGCGCTGGACGGCGAGGGCAAGCGCACCGATCTGGCCGGGTTGGACTGGTCGCTCAGCCGTATCGATCGCCATTACCAATGGTACCGCGACGGCAGTTCCTGGCGCTACGAGGCCGTCGAGATCCCGCAAGAGATCACTGGCGGCAAGATCGACGCCAGGGCAGGCGAGGCGGTGCCGATCGAAGCCATGGTCGAATGGGGCCGCTACCGTCTCGATGTCGAAAGCCGGGATGCTCAAGGCCCGGCGACCAGCGTGGAATTTCATGCCGGCTGGTATGTCGAAGCATCGTCGACGGAGACGCCCGACGCGCTCGAAATCGCGCTCGACAAGGACAGCTACGATGTCGGCGAGACCGCGAAACTGAAGGTCTCGCCGCGTTTTGCGGGCGAGTTACAGATCGTCGTCGGCGCGGAGAAGCTCTACGAAACCTTCAACGTCGCGGTGCCGGCCGAAGGCTCGGAAATCGACATTCCTGTCGGCGACTGGGGCGCGGGTGCCTATGTGACGGCGACGCTCTACCGGCCGGGGTCGGCGCAAGCCAGTCACATGCCGGCGCGCGCGCTCGGCACGACCTGGCTGACGGTCGATCCGGGCGACAAGGAACTCTCCGTTTCGCTCGGCACACCCGAACAGATCAGGCCCGATACCGTGCTGTCGGTGCCGGTGCATGTCGAGAACGCCGGCGGCGGGGAAGCCTATGTGACCGTCGCGGCCGTCGATGTCGGCATTTTGAACCTGACGCGCTTTACACCCCCCGATCCGGCCGACTGGTTTTTCGGCCAGCGCGCGCTGGGGCTTGAGATCCGCGACCTCTACGGCAAGCTGATCGACGGTTCGCTCGGCGAATTCGGCAGGATCAGGAGCGGCGGCGACGGGCCGGGCATGACGGCGCAGGGTTCGCCTCCGACTGAAAAGCTTCTGGCGCTGTTTTCCGGTATTGTCGCGCTCGACGCCAACGGCAATGCGACCATCGATTTCGAGGTGCCGCAATTCAACGGCACGGCGCGTGTCATGGCGGTCGCCTGGAGCAAGTCGGCGGTCGGCAGTGCGTCGAAAGACGTGATCATCCGCGATCCGGTCGTGCTTTCGGCCAGCCTGCCGAAGGTGCTGGCGCCGGGCGACAAGGCTCGCACGCTTATCGAAATCCACAATACGGACGGCGCTTCCGGTACCTATTCGATCTCGCTTGCTGCCGCGAATTCCGGCGACGATCTCGTCTCCGTCGGAGGTCTGCCGGCGCAGGTGGAACTGGCGAAGGGCGAGCGCAAGCTGGTCAATCTCAATGTCGAGGCGGCGCATGTCGGCACCGGCGAGGTGACCTTCTCGGTGACGCGCGACGGCGACGAGGTCGCCAGTGTCACAAGGGTGGTTCATGTGCGGCCGGCGACGTTGCCCGTCTCCAACCGCATGACGTTCCCGCTCGCTGCCAATGGCGGCAGCGTGACGCTCGACGGCGGCCTGCTCGAAGACAGTATCGCCGAGAACGCGAAGATCGATGTCAGCGTCACGCGTTACAAGGCATTCGACGTCGCCGGCGTGCTGACCAGGCTGATCCGCTATCCCTATGGCTGCGCGGAGCAGACGACCAGCCGGGCGCTGCCGTTGCTCTATCTGTCCGATCTCGACGCGCCGGCGGGGCTCACCGACACGAGCGATCTGGAAAAGCGCGTCGGTGACGCGGTAACGCGGCTTGCGACCTTCCAGACGGCATCCGGCAGTTTTGGCCTGTGGGGGCCGGAGGGCGGCGGCGACCTTTGGCTTGACGCCTATGTCACCGACTTCCTGACGCGGGCGCGCGAGAAGGGCTTTGCGGTGCCCGAGCAGACCATGCGCCTCGCGGTGCAGAACCTGCAGAACAGCCTCGCCGATAACGACGACATCAAGTCCGACGGCGATGCAATTGCGCATGCGCTCTACGTGCTGGCGCGCAACCGGATGGCGTCGGTTGGCGACCTTCGCTATTACGCCGACACCAGGCTTGCCGAATTCGGGACGCCGCTGGCGCGTGCGCATCTGGGCGCCGCGCTGTCGCTCTACAACGAGCACGAACGGGCAGGCCGGGCGTTTTCGTCCGCGCTGGAGCTTGCGCGTCGTCCCGATGCCGGCGCGCTGGCGCGGTCCGATTACGGTTCGGTGCTGCGCGACGGTGCGGCGATGCTGGCGCTCGCCTCCGAGACGCGTCCGGTGACGCCGCTCGTTCCCGACATGATGAACCTCGTCAGCGATGCGCTGTCGAGCCGGCGCTACACCTCGACGCAGGAGGACGCCTGGCTGTTGCTCGCCGCGCGCGCAACGCAGGAGGCGAACCGCTCGATCGCGCTGAAGGTCAACGGCGAAACGCGTAGCGGCGCGTATTCGGCTTCGCGCGACGGCGGGACACTCGGCGCCGATCCGCTCTCGATCGTCAACGAGACGGGCGATGCGGTAACCGCCGTGGTCACGACGCTGGCCTCGCCCAGACAGCCGCTGCCGGCTGGCGGCGACGGCTTCACCATCGAGCGGCGGTACTACACGCTGGATGGCGAGGAGACGCCGTTGAACGAGGTCCACCAAAACGAACGTTTCGTGGTGGTGCTCAACGTTTCGAGCTTCAACAACTGGCCGGCGCGCATTTTGGTCAGCGACCTGCTGCCGGGCGGCTTCGAGATCGACAATCCGCGCCTTGTCAGGAGTGCGGAACTCGCCGGTTTCGACTGGCTGGGCGATACCGAGATCGCGCACAGCGAGTTCCGGAACGACCGCTTCGTTGCGGCGCTTAATCGGGGCAGCGGCGACAATCGCGAGTTTTCGGTCGCCTATGTCGTGCGCGCGGTGACACCGGGAACCTATGTGCACCCCGCGGCGAGTGTCGAGGACATGTACCGGCCCGAACTGTCGGCGCGCACCGCGACCGGCTTCCTCGAGGTGCAGGCGGTGCAATGACGCCGGCTCCGGCACATCGCTGGCGCAAGAGGGTGCGGCGGGCCGCGCTCTTAACCCTCGTGCTGATGGCTGTCATGGCCGCCGGCATCCTTGGCCTCGACCGGCTCGACAAGGCGTTTCCGCCGCCGCTCGGCGACGACGTGCAACTTTCGGTCGAGATGGTCGACCGCGACGGGCAGACATTGCGCGTCTTCGCCAATGAGGAAGGTCGCTGGCGGCTGAAGGCGGACATCGACAGGGTCGATCCCGAATTTGTCCGGATGCTCGTCGCCTATGAGGACAAGCGGTTTTTCGGCCATCACGGCGTGGATCCACTGGCGATGATGCGCGCGGCGGGGCAATTCTTCGCGCATGGCCGCATCGTTTCGGGAGGTTCGACGCTGACCATGCAGCTTGCGCGGCTGCTCGAACCGAGGGCGGAGCGTTCGCTCGGCGCGAAGCTCAGGCAGATCGCGCGCGCGGTTCAGATCGAGCGGCGGCTTGCCAAGCGCGAGATCCTGGAGCGCTATCTGACCCTGGCGCCCTATGGCGGCAATCTGGAGGGTTTGCGGGCGGCTACGATGTCGTGGTTCGGCAAGGAGCCGGACCGTCTGGCGCTGCGCGAGGCCGCGCTGCTGGTCGCGCTTCCGCAATCGCCGGAATACAGGCGGCCCGACCGCCACCCGGAGGCCGCAAGGCAGGCGCGCGACCGGGTCATGGCGCGCATGGCGAAAGCCGGAATCCTCGATGCGAGCGATATCGGGCGGGTTGCCCGTTTCGGTGTCCCGCAGGAAAGGCTCGCCCTGCCGCAATTGGCGCCACATCTGGCCGAAGCCGCGCGCGACCGCGATCCGCTGGCGATCCGGCACCGGACCACGCTTCGCCGGGACGTGCAGGCTTCTCTCGAGATGCTGGCACGCGACGCGGCACAGCGTATCGGCCCGCGCGTCTCGGTCGCCATCGTCGCTGCCGACGCGCGCACCGGCGACATCCTCGCCAGCGTCGGTTCGGCGGATTATCTCGACGACGCCAGAGACGGCTGGATCGACATGACGCAGGCGCTGCGTTCGCCCGGTTCGACGCTGAAGCCCTTCGTCTACGGCCTCGCCATCGAGGACGGCCTGGTGTTGCCCGAAACGATGATCTCCGACCGGCCGGCGGATTTTTCGGGCTACCGCCCGGCCAATTTCGATCTGACCTATCAGGGCGATATCAGCGTGCGCCGGGCGCTGCAGATGTCGCTCAACGTGCCGTCGGTCAGGCTGCTCGATGCGGTTTCGCCGGCGCGGCTGGTGGCCCGGCTCAGACGCGCGGGCGTCACCCCCGTGCTGCCGGAGGGCGAGCGACCGGGGCTTGGCATCGTGCTGGGCGGCGTCGGGCTGACGCTCACCGATCTGGTGCAGCTTTACGCCAATCTGGCGAACGAGGGTGCGACGCCGGTTGCACTGGGCGAAGGGGTGCGCACGCAGCCCGGCACACTCGCCGGACCCAGGCCGCTTGCGCCGGTGGCTGCGTGGCACGTGGCCGACATGCTTTCGGGCGTTGCCGAGCCGGTCGGTTCCAAACCGCTCGCCATCGCCTACAAGACGGGCACCAGTTACGGTTATCGCGATGCGTGGTCGGTCGGTTTCGACGGACGTCATGTCATCGGGGTATGGGCCGGGCGCGCCGACAATGGTTCGGTGCCGGGAATTTCCGGCATCAAGACGGCGGCGCCGGTCCTGTTCGAGGCCTTCGACAAGGCGGGCTTCGATATCGAGCCCTTGCCGCGCGCGCCGGCGGGTGCGGTGCGGCTGGCGGCTGGCGAACTGCCAGACACGCTCAAGACGTTCAATCGCGTCGGCACGGGGCTGGGATTTTCCCCCATTCCCGCCAGCCGGCAATTGGCGATCGCCTTTCCTGCCGATGGCGTGGAACTGGAAAGCGTGGCGCTGGCCGATGGCAGCCATGCGCCGGTCGTGATCAAGCTGATGGGCGGTACGCCGCCGTTCCGGCTGATGGAGGAGGGAAGGCCGGGCGATACCGCATCCAGAAGGCGGCAATTGCTGTGGAAGCCAACAGGCGAGGGAACGACGCGGCTTACCGTGGTCGATTCCGAAGGCCAGGCGCGTTCGGTCGAGGTGGTCGTGCGCTGATTTGTGCGCTCAGCGCTTCTGCGGCGGCTTGTTGTGCGGCACGAAAAGGCGGCCGCGCTCGGTGATCAGCAACACGAGCAGGGTGCTGAAGCTGCAGGCGACAAAGCCGAGGGCAACCGGCGTGACCGTACCATCGTAATGGCCGGCGATGACATAGCCGATCCCCGCGCCCAGCACGACGGTCGTGGCACCTGTAAAGGATGCGGCGACGCCGGCGACACGGCCTTGCGGCTCCATTGCCAACGCGTTGAAATTGGCGAAGACGAGGCCGACCATCAGCATGATGGCGCCCTGCAAGGGCAGATAGACCCAGAATGCCAGCAGGCCGGCTTTCTCGAAAGCGAACATGGCGAGCGATATCAAGGTGGCGGCAATCGTTGCGCCATGGCTCAGCACACGCATGCCGAAGCGCTCCACCAGCGATGCGTTGATGAAGGAGGAGAGCGACATGAAGACGGCGATGCCCGCAAAGATGATCGCGAACCATTCACCGGCATCATACACGTCCGAAATGATTGGCTGGGAAGACCCGACATAGCCGAACAACGCGCCGAAGAAGGTTCCCGCAGAGAGCGTGTAGCCGACCGTCTGGCGGTTGCCGAAGACGGATTTCAGCGCGAAGCCGATCGTCAACAGGCGGATCGGACGACGATTTTCCGGGTGCAGGGTTTCGGGGAGGAACAGCGCCGAGATCGCCAGCAGGAATATGCCGAAGATCGCCAGCGAGCCGAGCACCCAGCGCCAGGACGCCGCCAGCAGAATACCTTGTCCGATCACCGGCGCGATGACCGGCATGATCAGGAACACGGTCAGGACTAGCGACATGATGCGCGCCATGCGACGCCCCTCGAAACAGTCGCGCACCGATGCCTGTGCGATGACGCGCGGCGCGGCCGCACCAGTTCCCTGGACGAAGCGGGCAATCAGCAAGGCGTCGAAATTGTTCGTAAAGGTCGCGGCGATGCTCGCCAGCGTGTAGATCAGCAGCCCGACGATCAGGACGGGCCGCCTGCCGAAGCGGTCGGCCAGGAAACCTACAAAGAGCTGTGAAAGGCCGAAGCCGAGCATGTAGGCCGGGATGATCGCCTGCAATTGGTTGGCGGGTACGCCGCCCAGGGCCGCAGACATTTCCGGAAAGGCCGGCAACATGATGTCGGTCGTCAGCGCGTTGATGCACATCAGGCCGGCAAGCAGCAGGACAAAGGATGTTACCGAAAGGGGAGCGTGCCGGGGCAGCTCTTTGTTTCCCGAACGAGACGGCGTCTCCTCGGGATTGTCGTCGGATTGTCCGGCAAGTTCCATTGTCTGCTTATAGTTCAAGGTGAAACTATTTGACCATGCCAATTCGCATAACTGATCTGCCGTAAACGCGGGGCTGCATGTTCCACGGCTGCCGGCATGCCGCCGTCACGCCGTCCAGACATCGATCGGCGTGTCGCGTCCGCGCAATTGCAGGGCGTCATGGCGGACGAAAGTCTCGCGCGCCACGTTCTCGCCGGCATGGTCGGCCGCGATCCGCCTGATCAGCGAATCGGAAACGATGACGCGGCAGCCCAGTTGGCGGGTGGCGCCTTCGAGCCGGCTTGCGACATTGACGGTATCGCCGAGCGTGGCGAATTCGAGCCTGTCGAGCGTGCCGATGTCGCCGAGGACGACCGGCCCGAAATGCACGCCAACGGATACGGGGAATGCCGGCAGGCCCTGTTTCGCCTTTTCCTCGTTCCACAGGTCGGTTGCCGCGATGATCTCGCGGGCCGCCCTGAGCGCGCGGTCTGCGTCGTCTGGCGCAGTCTGCGGGGTGCCGAAGGTCGCCATGACGCCGTCGCCAAGGAACTTGTCGAGCGTGCCGCCGTTCTTGAAGACGATGTCGGCAAGGACGGCGTGATAATCGCGCAGCAATTGGATGGTGGCATCCGGTTCCAGCTTCTCGGCAATGCGGGTGAAGCCCACGATGTCGGCGAACAGGACGGCGACGTCCTGCGAGCGGACCTCGGCCAGCGGATTGTCGCGGCGGGCCAGTTCATCGACCATCGATGGCGGAAAGTATCGCGACAGATTGGTTCGCTCGGCGGCGTATTCGGCCTGCTGGATCAGCAATTGGTTGGCGCGCCAGGATTTGAGCGCCAGGATTGCCCCGACGATCGACAGAACCACGATTTCCTGAATACGAATCGCGGTGCGCGTGTCGTTGGGGTCGATGGTCTCGAAGACGCGATGCCAGCCGGTGAGTGCGGCGGCGACGCCTGTCGACAGTTCGGGGATGCGCAATCCGAAATAATGGATGGCGACGAGGCCTGCCATCCATATGCCGGCCGACCAGGTGGTGATCGCCGCCACGGTGCGCCAGCTATAGGCGAGCGTGCCGAGCGCCAGAAACAGAAAATAGTACATGAAGCCGTTGAAGCGAAACTGCATTGCCGTCGGCCATGTGTCGGGGCTGAACGGGTTTGGCACCAGCAACACAACCCCGAGGAGCACGAGATCGATCTGGATGAGCAACAGTTCGGCACGCGACTGGCCGACACGGGCCAGACGAAACTGGATCCAGCCAATCATCATGAAGACCAATATCAGGACCTCGTAATAAATGACTTCGATATGCGGATTGGCGAAGGGGAGCATGATGGCGACGGCGATCAGCGCTATCGTTCGCAGCCATACCGTGAAGTACTGGCCGAACCTTTTTTCTTCCTCCAATGCCTGCATCAGATGCTTGTTGGAACGGGCGCGCTCCTGTTCGTGCAGGCGCGTGCGCTGGCCGAACTGGATGAAGGACACCAGTCTTTCGATCCCGATGGCCCTGAGTATCGGATTCATCTGCATCTCCCCGGACGAACTGGCTTCGTGCGCGCTGTTTGCTGGCGCCCGTTCGATTCACATATTCCAGAACCTAGCGGGTCGAATGATTGTGAAAAACAAGGATGTGACGATCTGCACGCTTGATCTCGCTCAATTCGGCTTTACTGAACAGGGGTTAGAAGGCAAATAAGCGGGGCAAGCCCAAAAGGGGTTGCAATACCTAGCGCCGAAATGCAGACTTATTCAAAAAAACGAATATGTCTGGTGGGGAAGCCAGGGAAGGTGTGATGACGCATAAAGCAAAGCTTGGACTGGTCGAGACCGGAACCAAAAGCCCGAAGCAGGCCGTCAAGCCGACGCAATACGAGGCCTTTTTCAAGGACAAGCTGGACAGTCTGCACGAAGAGGGGCGTTACCGCGTCTTCGCAGACCTGGAGCGCAAGGCAGGCGCTTTCCCCAGGGCAGTCCGTCACACCGGGAACGGACCGCAGGACGTCACGGTATGGTGCTCCAACGATTATCTCGGCATGGGCCAGCATCCCAAGGTGATGGCGGCCATGCACGACGCGATCGACCGTTGCGGCACCGGCGCCGGCGGCACGCGCAACATTTCCGGCACCAACCATTTCCATGTCGTTCTGGAACAGGAACTCGCGGACCTGCACGGCAAGGAAGCCGCGCTGATCTTCACGTCCGGCTATGTCTCGAACTGGGCGACGCTCGGCACGCTGGGCGCCAACGTCCCGGGTCTGGTGATCTTCTCGGACGAGAAGAACCACGCCTCGATGATCGAGGGCATTCGCCACAGCCGCGCCGAAAAGCGCATCTGGAAGCACAACGATCCGGCCGATCTCGACGCCAAGCTGTCGGAATTCGGTCCCGACGTGCCGAAACTGGTCGCGTTCGAATCAGTCTATTCGATGGATGGCGACATCGCGCCCATCAGGGAGATCTGCGACATCGCCGACAAGCATGGCGCGATGACCTATCTCGACGAGGTCCACGCGGTTGGCATGTACGGTCCACGCGGAGGCGGCGTTGCCGAGCGTGAAGGCATCATGGACCGTATCACCATCATCGAGGGTACGCTTGGCAAGGCGTTCGGCGTGATGGGTGGCTATATCACCGGTTCGGCGGCGCTGTGCGACTTCGTGCGCTCGTTTGCGTCGGGCTTTATCTTCACGACCGCGCTGCCGCCGGCACTCGCTGCGGGCGCGGTTGCCTCGATCCAGCATCTCAAGCAGAGCGATGAAGAGCGCATGGCGCAGCGAGAGGCCGTGGCCAAGGTGCGCGCCGGGCTCGACCGCGCCGGCATTCCGCACATGCCCAATCCGAGCCATATCGTGCCGGTCATGGTCGGCAATGCGGCCAAGTGCAAATGGATTTCGGACCTGCTGCTCGACAATTACGGCATCTATGTCCAGCCGATCAATTATCCGACGGTCGACCGCAAGACCGAGCGGTTGCGGATCACGCCCACGCCGTTCCACACCGACGACGATATCGGCCATCTGGTCGATGCGCTGTCGGATCTGTGGAGCCAGTGTGCGCTGGCGAGGTCTGTGGCCTAGCTTTCTGGCGCCTGCTTACGATACAGGCGCCAGTCCCGGCCGTCCTTACGCCGCCATCAGCTCCAGCGCGGTCGCCCGCGCCTGCCGGTCGGCCTCGTAGACGGCTTCCAGCGTGTCCGGCTCCTCGCCCGCATCCAGCCGTTCGAGGGTTTCCTCGACCGCGCGGGCAATGTCCAGAAAACCGATTTTTCCGGCGATGAAGGCTTCCAGCGCCGCCTCCTTGGCGCCGTTGAGGATCGCGCCCGAAACCCCGCCGGCATCCATCGCCTCGCGGGCAAGGCGCAGCGCGGGAAAGCGTTGTTCGTCGGGCGTTTCGAAGTCGAGGCGCGAGAGCTTGGCGAAATCGAGGCGTTCGACCGGTACATGCGCCCGGCGCGGCCAGGCGAGAGCGAAACCGATCGCGGTGCGCATGTCGGGGCTGCCCATCTGCGCCAGCACGGAACCGTCCGCATAACCGACCATGGAATGAATCACCGACTGGGGATGGACGACCACCTCGATCTGGCGCGGCTCGACGGCGAACAGGTGACGGGCCTCGATCATTTCCAGCGCCTTGTTGAACATGGTGGCGCTGTCGATGGAGATTTTCATGCCCATCGACCAATTGGGGTGCGCGGCGGCGATTTGTGGCGTGACCTGCGCCATTCTTTCCATGGCCCAGTCGCGAAACGGGCCGCCAGAGGCCGTCAGGATGATGCGCTCGACCGCCTGGCGCTGGTTGGTCTCCAGCACCTGAAAGATCGCGTTGTGCTCGCTGTCGACGGGCAGCACGGCGCTGCCCGATGCGGCGCATTCGGCAAGAAACAGATCGCCGGCTGAGACGAGGCATTCCTTGTTGGCAAGCGCGATGGTGGCGCCGGCCTGTGCGGCGGCGAGGGTGGGGGCGAGGCCGGCGATGCCTACAATGCCGGCCATCACCCAGTCGGCGGATCTCGCGGCGGCTTCCTCCAGCGCCTGCGCGCCGGCGGCTGCCTCGATGCCGGTGCCGGCGAGAGCCGCCTTCAATGCGCCGTACTTGCCCTCATCTGCCGTAACCGCGATCTCCGCTCCGAACTCGACTGCCTGGCTGGCCAGCAGATCGACATTCGCCCTGCCGGTCAGCGCGACGATGCGAAAATCCTCGCGCGCGGAGAAGTGCCGGATCACGTCCAGCGTGTTGCGGCCGATCGAACCAGTCGCGCCGAGTACGCTGACGCGGCGCGGCCTTGAGGCCGGCATGAATTCGTCGCTGCCGTCTATGGTTGTAGGTGCCTGCATTCGGGAACCGGCGTGATCGCCTTTCCATGCTCGAAAAAGGAGACGAGATTGTCGATGACGAGACCGGCCATGGCCGCACGCGTCTCAACCGTTGCGCTGCCGACATGGGGCAACAACACCACATTGTCCATCGAAATCAGTTCGGGCGGTATGTTCGGTTCGTCCTCGAAGACGTCGAGGCCGGCGGCCCCCAGGCGTCCCTCGGCAAGGGCGGCGACGAGTTCGCGCTCGTCGACCACGCTGCCTCGCCCGACATTGATGAAGGTGCCCTTGGGCCCCAGCGCATCGATCACCGGACGGTCGACCAGGTGGCGCGTTGCCGCGCCACCCGGCGTTATCACGATGAGGATATCGCACCCCCCGGCCATGGCGATCAGATCGGGATAATGCTGAAAGGACACGTCGTCCCGGCGGTTGCGCGAATGATAGACCACTTCGCAGCCGAACACGCCGAGCTTCTGGGCGATCGTCATGCCGATACGGCCGAGGCCGACCATGCCGACGCGCTTGCCGGCAATGCCGTGGGCAAGCGGCGGACTGCCTTCGCGGGCCCAGCGGCCTTCTCTGGCATAGCGGTCGTAGGCGACGATGCGCCGCGTGACGGCGAGCAGCAACGCGATTGTGGTGTTGGAGACCTCGTCGTTGAGGACATCGGGCGTGTGGGTGACGAGGATGCCGCGTTCGGCAGCATGGCCGGCGTCGATGCGCTCGTAACCCACGCCGTAGCCGGCGATGATGCGCAGCGCGGGCAGCGCGTCGATGATCTCGTTCGGCAAACCGATATCGCCACCCGTCGCGACACCGGCGATCGACGGAGCGTGCTCGGCCAAAAAGGGTTCGGCGTGCTCCGATCCCGGCCATTCGCGGATGACGAAGTGCTGGGCGAGGCGCTCCCTGACCTCGCCCGACATCGGCCCGTAGAGCAGGATCTGAGGCCGCGCCACGGGCCCGAACTCAGCCCTGGATGACGGTTTGGCGCTGGCTGCCGAGGCCGTCGATGCCGAGTTCCATCACATCGCCGGCCTTCAGGTAGACGGGCGGTTTCATGCCCATGCCGACTCCCGGCGGCGTGCCGGTCGAGATGACGTCGCCCGGGTGCAGGGTGAACAGCGTGGAAAGGTGTTCGATGATCTGCGCGACGGTGAAGATCATGGTCGAGGTCGTGCCGGTCTGGCAGCGCTTGCCGTTGACGTCGAGCCACATGCCGAGCGCCTGCGGATCGGAGACTTCTTCGCGGGTGACCAGATAGGGGCCCGTTGGGCCGAACGTGTCGCAGGACTTGCCCTTGGTCCACTGGCCGGTAAGCTGCGTCTGGTAATGGCGCTCGGAGACGTCGTTGATGACGCAATAGCCCGCGACGTAATCGAGGGCTTCGGCGGCGCTGACATATTTCGCCTTCGTGCCGATGACCACGCCCAACTCGACTTCCCAGTCGGTCGCGGTCGAACCGCGAGGCAGTTCGACATTGTCGTTCGGGCCGACGATGGCGGAATTCGCCTTCATGAAGAGAATTGGATGTTCGGGGATTGCCGCGCCCGTTTCGGCGGCATGGTCCGAATAGTTCAGGCCGATGCACATGAACTTGCCGATATTGGCGACGCAGGGCCCGATGCGGCTGTTGGGGTCGGCGAGCGGCAGGCTGGCGGGGTCGATCGCACGCAGCCGCGCCAGCGACTCGCTGGAAAGCGCGGCGCCATCGAGATCGTCCAGATGGGCCGAAAGATCGCGAAGCGCGCCGTTGGCATCAAGCATTCCGGGCCTCTCATGGCCCGCCGGGCCAAAACGCAACAATTTCACGGGGCACTCTCCTGCATTCGGAATTGGCAGCCTGACGTTTCAGGCGCCGGCCAAGCTATTGCGTCGCGCCCCTTTTGCCAACCTGTCAGCGCATGCTTTCAAAAATCATCGGGAGGTCCGCCCGCCGGCAGGCGAAATCCGCTATTCGCCCGGGTTCGGGGTGCATGGCTGGCGGTGGCAGGCAAAACCGGCTAGTTGATAGCGCTTACCTGTATGGTAGTGTCAATCGGGAGGAAATCGGGCGGCATGACGGGCAGGCTGGAGGGCAAACGCGCGCTGATCACGGCGGCGGGGCAGGGTATCGGCAAGGCGGCTGCGCTTGCCTTTGCGCGCGAGGGAGCAATGGTCTTCGCCACCGATGTCAACGAGGCCGCGCTCGCCTGTTTCGACGGTGCAGCCAGAATCGAGGCATTTCTGCTCGATGCGACGAGCGACCGCTCGGTGAACGAGGGCGTGGCGCGGGCCCGTCCCGATATCCTGTTCAATTGCGCCGGCTTCGTCCACAACGGCACCATTCTCGACGCCAGCGACGCTGAATGGGAGTTCGCCTTCGATCTCAACGTGCGTTCCATGTTCCGCACCATCCGCGCGGCGTTGCCGGGGATGCTGGAACGCGGCGGCGGTTCGATCGTCAACATGTCGTCGGTCGCCTCCAGCGTGGTGGGTGCGCCCAACCGCTTCATCTACGGCACGACCAAGGCAGCGGTGGTCGGCCTGACCAAGTCGGTCGCCAAGGATTTCGTCACCAGGGGCGTTCGCTGCAATGCGATCTGTCCCGGCACGGTCGAGACGCCGTCATTGCACGAGCGTCTCAGCGCGACAGGCGATTACGAGGCGGCGATGAAGGCATTCGTCGCGCGCCAGCCGATGGGCAGGCTGGCCACGGCGGAGGAAATCGCGGCGCTGACCGTCTACCTGGGTTCCGACGAGAGCGCTTTCACCACGGGCCAGATCCACGTGATCGACGGCGGCTGGTCGGCCTGAGGGGAGGTCATTTCATGCGGATTGTGATCCTCGGCGGCGGCGGCATGGTCGGTCAGAAGCTTGCGGGCAAGCTGGCAAGGGAAGGGGTGCTTGCCGGCGAGAAGATTTCCGAACTGGTCCTGCACGACATCTTTCCGCCGGACACGCCGCAAGCCGGTTTCGCTGTCACGGCGCTGACCGGGGACATCTCGGAGCAAAGCGAGGCGGAGCGGGTCGTGGCGCTCAAGCCCGATGTCGTCTTTCATCTCGCCTCGATCGTATCGGGCGAGGCCGAGCGCGATTTCGACAAGGGCTGGAACATCAACACGCGCGGCATGTGGCATCTGCTCGAAGCGCTGCGGGCGATTGGCGGCGGCTATCGTCCGAAACTGGTGTTTTCGTCATCCATCGCGGTGTTCGGCGCACCCTTTCCCGAGGCAATCCCCGACGATTTCTTCACGACGCCGCTGACCTCCTACGGGGCGCAGAAGGCGATCAACGAATTGCTGATCGGCGATTACAGCCGCAAGGGCTTCATCGACGGGCTGTCGATCCGCCTGCCGACGGTCTGCGTGCGACCCGGCAAGGCCAACATGGCCGCGTCCTCCTTCTTCTCGGGCATCATCCGCGAGCCGCTGAACGGCAAGGAGGCGATCCTGCCGGTGCCGGACACGGTGCGCCATTGGCACGCCTCTCCGCGTGCCACGGCGGGCTTCCTGACGCATGCCGCCGGCCTCGACACCTCGGTGCTGGGGGAGCGCCGCGCGCTAACCATGCCGGGCCTTTCCTGCACGGTCGCCGAACAGATCGAGGCGCTGCGCGAGATCGCCGGCGAGGACGCGGTGAAGCTGATAAGGCGCGAACCGGACGCCGAGATCATGGCCATCGTCAGGAACTGGCCCGAGCGCTTCGACGCCGCGCGGGCAATCGGGCTCGGCTTCCGGGCCGAGACGGATTTCCGGGATATCATCCGCATCTATATCGAAGAGGATCTGGGCGGCCGGCACGCGTTTTTAGCTCCGGCCGGCGCCGCAGATCGAGAAAGGTCCTGACCTGCCATGACAACGAGGAAACTGCGCTCGCGCCTTTGGTTCGACAACCCGGACGATCCGGAAATGACGGCGCTCTATCTGGAGCGCTATCTCAATTACGGGCTGACGCTGGCCGAA
>JAGRLL010000305.1:0-631 GCA_020441855.1 Nitratireductor sp. | reverse complement strand
GAGGGCATTCGGGAAGCCGGCGGCATCTGCTTCGAATTTCCGGTGCATCCGATCCAGGAAACCGGCAAGCGGCCGACCGCGCTGCTCGACCGCAATCTCGCCTATCTCGGTCTGGTGGAATCGCTGTTCGGCTATCCGATCGACGGGGTGGTGCTGACCATCGGTTGCGACAAGACCACGCCGGCCTGCCTGATGGCGGCGGCCACCGTCAACATTCCGGCAATCGCGCTTTCTGTCGGGCCGATGCTCAATGGCTGGCACAATGGCGAGCGCGCCGGGTCGGGCACGGTGGTGTGGAAAGCGCGCGAGTTGCTGGCCGCCGGCGAGATCGACGAAAAGGAATTCATGGAAATGGCGGCGGCGTCCGCCCCGTCGACGGGCTATTGCAACACGATGGGCACCGCATCGACGATGAATTCGCTGGCCGAGGCGCTTGGTATGCAATTGCCCGGATCGGCGGCGATTCCCGCGCCCTATCGCGAACGCGGCCAGATCGCCTACGAGACGGGGCTGAGAATCGTCGAGATGGTGCATGAGGACCTGACGCCGACGAAGATCATGACCCGCGAGGCATTCGAGAACGCCATCGTGGTCAATTCGGCCATTGGCGGCTCGACCAACGCGCCGATCC
>JAGRLL010000304.1 GCA_020441855.1 Nitratireductor sp. | reverse complement strand
TGCCCGATCTGCGATCAGGGCGGCGAGTGCGATCTTCAGGACCAGTCGGTCGCCTATGGCCGGGGCGGCAGCCGCTTCCACGAGAACAAGCGCGCGGTCGAGGACAAGTATATCGGCCCGCTGGTGCGCACCCGCATGACGCGCTGCATTCACTGCACGCGCTGCGTACGCTTCACCACGGAAGTCGCCGGCATATCCGAACTGGGTCTGATCGGCCGTGGCGAGGATGCCGAGATCACGACCTATCTGGAACAGGCGATGACGTCCGAATTGCAGGGTAATGTCATCGACCTTTGCCCGGTCGGCGCGCTGACTTCGAAGCCCTATCAGGACAAGGCGCGGCCCTGGGAACTGACCAAGACGGAATCGATCGACGTCATGGACGCGGTCGGCTCCAACATCCGCGTCGATGCGCGCGGCAAGGCCGTGATGCGCATCCTGCCGCGCGTCAACGAACTGGTGAACGAGGAGTGGATCTCCGACAAGACCCGCTTTGTCTGGGACGGGCTCGGCACGCAGCGCCTCGACCGGCCTTATGTGCGCAAGGGCGGCAAGTTGCAGGCAGCCAGCTGGCCGGAGGCGCTCTCCGCCGTGGCTGCGCAAGTGGCCAAGACCAAGGCGAACAAGATCGGCGCCATCGCCGGCGACCTTGCCAGCGTCGAGGAAATGTTCGCGCTGAAGCAACTGATGGCTTCGCTCGGTTCGGCCAATCTCGACTGCCGCGAACCGGGCAGTGTGCTCGATCCGGCAAAGGGCAGGGCCTCCTACCTGTTCAACGCGACCATCGACGGCATCGAGGATTCCGATGCGTTGCTGATCATCGGCGCCAATCCGCGTCTGGAAGCCAGCGTGCTGAACGCGCGCATCCGCAAGCGGTTCCGCGCGCCGGGCGACTATCCGATCGGCGTGATCGGCGAGGCGGCCGATCTGCGCTATGCCTATACGCATCTGGGGGAGGGACCGTCAGCCCTGGCCGACCTCGTTTCGGGCAAGGACAAGTTCTCCGCGAAGCTCAAACGGGCAAAGAAGCCGCTGATCCTTGTCGGACAGGGCGCCTTGAACCGTGACGACAGCGCTGCGATCGTGAAGCTTGCCGCGCAACTTGCCGTCGACACCGGTGCGATCAAGGCCGACTGGAACGGCTTCAGCGTCCTTCACAATGCGGCAGCGCGCGTGGGTGGCCTCGATATCGGTTTCGTTCCTGCAAAGGGCGGCAAGGCGACGGCGGAAATCGCCAGGGATTGCGATCTCGTCTTCCTGCTGGGCGCCGACGAAGTCGACATGAAGACGATCAAGGGCTTCACCGTCTATGTCGGCAGTCATGGCGACGCCGGCGCGCACCGCGCAGACGTGATCCTGCCCGGTTCGGCCTATACCGAAAAATCCGGCACCTACGTCAATACCGAGGGGCGGGTGCAGATCGCCAATCGCGCCACCTTCGCGCCGGGTGACGCCAAGGAAGACTGGGCGATCCTGCGGGCGCTTTCGGCGGAAGTCGGTCACAAGCTGCCATTCGACAGCCTTGCGCAGTTGCGGACCGGCCTCTACGGCGAATATCCGCATATGGCGCTCATCGACGAGGTCGCGGCAGGCAACGCGGACGACGTGAAGAAACTCGCCGGCAAGGCGGGCAAGACGGGCGCCGCCGCGTTCGTCAGCCCGGTCGCCGATTTCTACATGACGAACCCGATCGCGCGCGCATCGAAGGTCATGGCGGAGTGTTCCGCGATGTTCAACGCGTCACTGGCGCAGGCGGCGGAGTGAGCGAACGATGACCGTTTTGCAGCTCCAGCCGGAATATCTGCGGGCCACGGAAAAAAGCCGGGTGGCCAATGTTGAATTTGGGCCCATAGCGGTTAAGAAGGGCGCGGATTGCGGCCTCGTGGCCGTCGGCGCCACCGAAGCGGGAATGCCAGCATGAGCGGCTTCATCAACGATTATGTCATTCCCGGCGCCATCATGGTCGGCCAGAGCCTGCTGCTGCTCGTCGCGCTGCTGATCCTCATCGCCTACATTCTTTACGCCGACCGCAAGATCTGGGCCGCCGTGCAGATGCGGCGCGGCCCGAACGTCGTCGGTCCGTGGGGATTGCTGCAATCGTTTGCCGACTTGCTGAAATTCGTCCTGAAGGAGCCGATCATCCCGGCTTCGGCCTCGAAAACGGTATTCCTGCTCGCGCCGCTGGTCGGCGTCGTTCTGGCGCTTGCCACCTGGGCGGTGGTGCCGGTCGCCGACGGGTGGGTGATTGCCGACATCAATATCGGCATCCTCTACATCTTCGCGATCTCCTCGCTGGAGGTCTATGGCATCATCATGGGCGGCTGGGCCTCGAACTCGAAATACGCCTTCCTCGGCGCGCTCCGCTCGGCCGCGCAGATGGTCTCCTACGAGGTATCGATCGGCTTCGTCATCATCACCGTGCTGCTGTGCGTCGGGTCGCTCAATCTCACCGACATCGTGATGAGCCAGAACGACGGGCTCGGCACCATGGCCGGATTGCCCGCGTCCGCGCTCGACTGGCACTGGCTCAGCCTGTTCCCGATGTTCATCGTGTTTTTCATCTCCGCGCTCGCGGAGACGAACCGGCCGCCTTTCGACCTGCCGGAAGCCGAATCCGA
>JAGRLL010000303.1 GCA_020441855.1 Nitratireductor sp. | reverse complement strand
CGCGATTGCGGGCGGCACGGCCAGGGCACCCGCCGTCGCGGCAGCCGCAACTCCGGCGAAAGCGGCACCCGCGTCCTCGATGAGCGACGAACAGGTGCTGAAACTGTTCGAGGAAGGCTCGTACGAGCTCAAGCCGCACGACAACATGCGCAAGACGATTGCGCGTCGGCTGGTCGAGGCGAAATCGTCGATTCCGCATTTCTACCTCACGGTCGATTGTGAACTCGACGCGCTGCTGGCGCTGCGCACCCAGTTGAACGATGCCGCGCCGAAGCGCAAAAACGCCGACGGCAAGGAAGAGCCTTCCTACAAGCTTTCGGTCAACGATCTGGTGATCAAGGCGATGGCGATGGCGCTGACGGCGGTGCCCGAAGCGAACGCCTCGTGGACCGATACCGCCATGGTGATGCACAAGCATGCCGATGTCGGTGTCGCGGTGTCGATCCCCGGCGGGCTGATCACGCCCATCATCCGCAAGGCAGACCAGAAATCGCTGTCGGCGATCTCCAACGAGATGAAGGACATGGCGACACGGGCGCGCGAACGCAAGCTCAAACCCGAGGAATATCAGGGCGGTACGACCGCCGTCTCCAATCTGGGCATGTTCGGTATCAAGGAGTTCTCGGCGGTCATCAACCCGCCGCATGCCACGATCCTCGCGGTTGGCGCGGGCGAACAACGACCGGTCGTCAAAGAGGGCGCGGTAAAGATCGCGACCGTCATGAGCGTGACGCTGTCGACCGACCACCGCGCGGTAGACGGCGCGCTCGGCGCGCAATTGCTCTCCGCGTTCAAGAATTACATCGAAAACCCGATGGGGATGCTGGTATAGGCGTGCGGCGGCGCGTTCTTGACCCCGGTCAAGGCGGCGCACACCCCCGGCTGCAAGCCTGACGGCATCGCAATGAATGAACGGAGTTACGCATGACGCATGTACCGCACGAACTGCACGAGGAATTTCCGGATCTGGCGGACAAGATCCATCAGATGAAGACGGAAAACGCTCATTTTCACAAGCTGTTCGAGGAATATCACGAGATCAATCGCGCGGTGCACCGCGCCGAGACGGATGTCGAGCCGACCGACGACTTGCACATGGAAGAAATGCGCAAGAAGCGTCTGGCGCTGAAGGACGAACTCTACGCCATGTTGACGGCGTGAAATCGCTGGTGCGCCTGCTCAGGCGGGCGCACCGCCAACCAGTTGCGAAATCGCGCCGCCGGCCTGACTGAGCACGACAAGAACGGCGAATGCAAAAACCAGCCTGACGATTGCCCTGGCGATGCGAAATGTCAGCAGCGACCAGAGGGCGGACCACAGGAGCAGCGCGACAACGGCCAGACCCGGAATGCCGACATACCAGGGCAGTTCGAGAATGGCGGAAGCCGAGAGCATGGACATGATGTCGGGCATGCGAGCCTGCTTTCCTGAAGGAACGATCCCGACAGCCTAGTCCAGAAGGGCGCACCGCGCCGCAACTGAAACCGAGGACGAAACGCCATGGCCGAAACAAGTTACGACGTCATTATCATCGGTTCGGGTCCAGGCGGCTATGTCACAGCCGTTCGTTCGGCGCAACTCGGATTGAAGACCGCCATCGTCGAACGCGAACATCTGGGCGGCATCTGCC
>JAGRLL010000302.1 GCA_020441855.1 Nitratireductor sp. | reverse complement strand
TATCGGCCGGACACGTTCTGGTTCGACCAATAATCCGCGCAATCACGACCCCGGGGGCAGCATGATGACGACCAACACGGACCGGAATAGAGGCTGATGCTCGCCTATATCTCCAAGCGCATCCTCTACATGGTGCCGACGCTGGTGCTGATCTCGATCCTGGTATTTACCCTGATCGAGCTGCCCCCGGGCGACTATTTCGAGACCTATGTCAACGCATTGCTGGCCTCCGGCGAAAAGGTCGACCAGCAACAGCTCGAATTCCTGCGTCAGCAATACGGTTTCGACCTGCCGCCCTACGAGCGCTATTTCAAATGGGCGTTCGGTCTGTTGCAGGGCGATCTCGGCTATTCCTTCGAATACCAGCTACCCGTCTCCGACGTGATCGGCGACCGGCTCTACCTGACCATGATCGTCACCTTCTTCACGATCCTGTTCACCTGGGCCATCGCGTTCCCGATCGGCATCTATTCGGCGACCCGCCAGTACAGCTGGGGCGATTACGGATTGACCTTTGTCGGTCTGCTGGGACTGGCCACGCCCAACTTCCTGCTTGCGCTGGTCCTGCTCTATCTCGCCAAGGAATGGTTCGGCACCTCGATCGGCGGATTGTACGATGCTGAATTCATCGGCCAGCCGATGAGTTGGGCCAAGTTCGTATCCGTGCTCGAGCATTTGTGGATTCCGGTCATCGTCATCGGCACGTCCGGAACCGCCGGCATGATCCGCCGTGTGCGCGCCAATCTGCTGGACGAGTTGCGCAAGCCCTATGTCACCACCGCGCGCGCCAAGGGCGTTCCCGAGTTCCGCGCGTTGATGAAATATCCCTTCCGCATGTCGCTCAACTTCTTCATTGCCGACATCGGCGGTATCCTGCCCCAGGTCATTTCCGGCGCCGAGCTTGTCGCCATCGTCTTGTCGCTTCAAACGACCGGGCCATTGCTGGTGAGCGCGTTGCAAAGTCAGGACATGTATCTGGCAGGCTCCTTCCTGATGCTGCTCGCCTTCCTTACCGTGATCGGCGTCCTCATCTCCGACATTGCGCTCGCGATCCTCGATCCTCGCATCCGCCTTGCCGGAGGGGTGAGCCGATGAGCGAGCAAGATGGCATGAACGGCACGGCCCACGAAAAGTCGAACGGGTCCGCACAGGCGGCCACCATTCCGCATTACGTATCGCGCGAACCCTTCGATCCGCGTGCCATCGAGAAGCTGACTCCTGAGCAGGAAAAGATCTTCCTCGCCTCCCAGAAGAAGCTGATGTGGTGGAAGTTCAAGCGTCACCGCGTCGCCGTGTGGTGCGGCCTGTTCCTGGCGCTGGTCTATGCCTCGATTCTGATCAGCGAATTCCTGTCGCCCTACGCGCTCGAAACACGTAATTCGAAATACATCTACGCACCGCCGCAATCCGTGCGCCTCTTCCACGAAGGTTCCTTCGTCGGGCCCTTCGTTTACGGCTACAAGCAGACGCTCGACCTCAAGACGCTCAAGCGCGTCTATACCGAGGACACGAGCAAGGTGCAGAAGCTGCGCTATTTCTGCAGCGGCGACACCTACAAGTTCTGGGGCCTGTTCGAGGCGAGCCTGCATCTGGTGTGCCCGGCCGAAAATGGCGAGTTCTTCCCGCTCGGCGCGGACCGCCTCGGCCGGGACGTGCTTTCGCGCATGATCTATGGCGCGCGCATATCGTTGACCATCGGCCTTATCGGTGTTGCGGTATCCTTTGTGCTCGGCATCGTCATCGGCGGTCTGGCCGGCTATCACGGCGGCTGGATCGACCTTGTGGTGCAACGCATGATCGAGGTGATCCAGTCCCTGCCGACCCTGCCGCTCTGGCTTGCGCTGGCGGCCATCATGCCGGTCACCTGGTCGCCGATCCTGGTCTATTTCGGCATCACCATCATTCTGGGTCTGCTGGAATGGACCTCGCTCGCGCGGGCCGTTCGCTCGAAATTGCTTTCGTTGCGCGAGGAGGATTACGTGCTCGCCGCCCGCATGCTGGGCGCCAGGCCGGCACGCATCATCGGCCTGCATCTGGTGCCGGGCTTCATGAGCCACCTGATCGCATCGGCAACCATCACCATTCCCACCATGATCCTAGGCGAAACGGCGCTGTCCTTCCTGGGACTGGGCCTGCGCCCGCCGGTGGTCTCGTGGGGCGTGTTGCTGAACGAGGCGCAGAACATCAACGTCGTGGCACTTTATCCATGGCTGATGTGGCCCGTCGTGCCGGTGATCCTGGTCATTCTCGCCTTCAATTTCTTCGGCGACGGCCTTCGAGACGCGGCAGATCCCTACGCCTGATGGCCCGGCCCGCTCGCCCGGCTGACTCGCCAGACCCGGGGTGCTAGATCCGGGCGCCGTTGGTGGCGGCCGGCGCCTCGGCTTCGCCCAACAGATTGTCTGCCGCAACCCAGGTCGCGCCTTCATCCGCCATGCGCTGCATCAGCGCGTCGAGCGATGCCCATGCCCTCTCGTCGTGCGCCAGATGGTGGGTGAGAATGCCGACGGCGCGAAAACCGTGACGGCGCGCTTCGCCCAGATTGCGCGCCAGTTCCACGAAGATCCAGTCGAGATCGCGTCCGACCCGTCCTCCCGACCAGTGCATGATGTCGATATGGGCATTGACCTGACGGGCCGGCAGCTTGCGGTCCGGCCAGCCATGCGCCGACACCCCGCCAAATCCCGCCTGCGCGATTTCGCCCATCACCTCGTCGGCGATCCGATTCCATGGCGGCACGAGCAGATCCGATACCCAGCCGAACAGATCGATCAGTTTCTGCCGGCCTTCGCGCAATTCGCCGATCACGGTTTCGACCGGACGATGGGCGCACAATTCGCAGGGTTTTTCGCCGGCGGGTGAATGGCTGACATGCGCCCAGCCGTGTACGGCGCCAATGACGTAGCGGTCGTCGCGCACGAGTTCGCCCAGCGTGTTGTCGGCATGGGCGGGGATGGAGGCGAGCAACAGCGGCGCCTTGAAGCGGTGAATGGCCGCAATCAGCCGCTCCAGCGCCGGAGTCACGCTTACCGCGTCGTCGTCGCGCAGGAAGAGCCGCGGCGCCTGTCCGGCAGCGCGCCAGCGCGCCAGTTCATCGTTGACCTGCGCCCAGGCCGCTTCATGTGTATCCGTCATGTACTTCCCCCGCGTCGATCTTCCCTCAGGGAGAAGACATCTTCTATGATGGCCCTCAGCCGGTCCGCCGCCATGGCGCCTGAACGCGCTTCGAGCGCGAATGCTCGTGCGCCTTCGCCCAGGCGTTTGCGCAAGGTCTGGTCCGTGATCAGCCGTTCCAGGGCGCCGGCATATTGTACGGCATCCGGCGGGTCCGCGAGTAGCCCGCTCACCCCGTCGGAAACGACCAGTGGCACACCCATGTTTTTAAGTGCGACGGCGGGTGTTCCGCGCGTTGCCGCTTCCAGATAGACCATGCCGTAGGCTTCCCGGCAACCCGGCCAGGCGAGGATATCGGCGCGTTCCATCAGGGTCAGCACCTCGCCCGGCCTTCTTTCGCCGGCAAAGACGATCCGCCCGTCAGCAAATCCGGAAAAAAGCCGCCTGATCTCTTCTTCGGCGGGGCCGCTGCCGACAATGGCAAGCGACCAGTCGGCTCGAGGCAACCGGGCAAGAGCGCTGGCCAGCACGCCATAGGATTCGAGTTTCGCGCCCGGCCGCATCATGCCGACGGTCAACAGCCGGCAACCTGTCGTCTGCGGCCACGGGTCATCGGTCACCGGTTCGGCGACGAGCAGGTCGGTATCGATGAAGGGGTCCAGCCGCGTGACCCGCTCGTCGGGAACGAATCCCGCCAGATAGTCGCGGTCGGAATCCGTCATGACGATGTTCATGTCGGCCAGTACTATCGCGCGCTGGGCTTCGGTGCGCCAGGGCAGCCACTCGCCATTCGGTCCCTGGCCGGTCTTGCACGGTTCGGCAGTGATCATGGGTATGGCGAGCCGGGCGCAGATTTCCTCGCCAAGCCAGTCCGGCGACTTGTCATACGGATGGTAGCAGAACCACAGATCGGGAAAACGTCCTTCGCCCAGCCATTGCGCCATCAGCCGGTCGGCTTCCGCGATCGCGCCCCGTTTGCGCTCGGCCATGATTTCCGCGCCGTGACGCTTGGAATAGGAGATATAGCGGCTGGCGAGAAACGCGTCGTACCCGGCGCGATTCAGCGCGGCGAGCAGCATGCGCGCCATCTGCCGGTCGCCCGAGGGAATCGGGTGATCAGGCGGCTTCAGCGGGGCGTAATAGGCGATACGCTTTCTTTCCGTCATACAACTCTGCCACTATTTCCCGGAACGGTCACCGCGCGCGACACTCGTCGGCATGGCGGCTTGTTCTGGTGTCTGCAATTGGGTTACAAATCTCCATAGACGCAAGAGGCGGCATGGATTGCCAGTCGGTTGCCCTGTTGGCACCGATCGTTCATCGGACACCATTTATCTCGGACCGGTATCACTCGGACAATCGCTGCATGAAACGCCTCGAGCACGTTCGCATCCTCATGTACAGCCACGACACGTTCGGGCTCGGTCATCTGCGCCGCTGCCGCACGATAGCGCATGCCATCGTGGAACGGTTCAAGGGCGTCAACGTCATCATCATATCCGGCTCGCAGATTGCCGGCGCGTTCGATTTCAGGGCTCGCGTCGATTTCGTCAAGATTCCTTCCGTCATCAAGCTCTACAACGGCGAGTACGATTCCATCGGTGAGTATATCGATCTGGAAGACATTCTGACGATGCGCAAGCTGATCATCCAGCGCACCGCGGAAAGCTTTCAGCCGGACATCTTCATCGTCGACAAGGAGCCACTTGGCCTCAAGGGCGAACTCGAACCGACGCTTGCCATGCTGCGCGATACCGACACGCGCACGGTGCTCGGCCTGCGCGATGTCATGGACTCGCCCGAGAACCTGCAGCGCGAGTGGGCCGCGCGCGACACCATCGCCAAGATGCGGGAATATTACAGCCGTATCTGGGCCTATGGGCCGGAGCGGTTCTGGAATCCGCTGATCGGGCTGGACGTGCCCCAGGATCTGGCCGAACGCGTGCGCCATGTCGGCTTCCTGCGCCGGGAACTGCCGCCGGCCCATGCGCTCGACATGCATTTTCTGCCCGAGAAATACGTTCTGGTCACCACCGGTGGCGGCGGCGACGGCGTGGCGCTGATGGAACAGGTGCTCAATGCGCTTGAGGTCGACCACATGGAAGACTTTCCGCTGGTCATGGTGCTCGGACCCTTCATGAAGTCCGAAAGCCGCGAACGCATCCGCCTGCGCGCTTCCGCGCACGCCAATGTCGCGGTCATCGACTTCGAGTCGCGCCTCGAACTGCTGCTCAATCAGGCGATCGGCGTCATCGGCATGTGCGGCTACAATACGTTCTGCGAGGTGCTTTCCTTCGACAAGAAAGCGCTGTTCGTGCCGCGCACTCATCCCCGCCAGGAGCAATATATCCGAGCCAGCCGCGCCCGCGAACTGGGCCTTTGCGAGATGCTGACACCGGAAGAGGCGGCGGTGCCGCAAGTGATGGCCAAGGCGTTGCGGCGCCTGAAGGCCATGTCCAATCCGTCGCTGGCGCTCCAGCCGGGCGACCTTTCCGGCCTCGATGTCATCTGCGACGACATCGAGCAATTGGTCTCCAACAAGGATGTTCCCGCCAGTACCAGGGAGCGCCTGTCTGCCCGGGTGTCGGCGGTCGAGCGATAGACGTGACAACTTCGAAAATCGCATTGGTGCTGAAGGGATATCCGAGGCTTTCCGAGACCTTCATCGCGCAGGAAATCCTCGAACTGCAACGCGCAGGGTTCGATATCGAGATCGTCTCGTTGCGTCACCCCACCGACAAGAGCGTCCATCCCGTCCATCGCGAGATAACCGCGCCGGTCACCTATCTGCCGGAATACCTTCATGACGAGCCATTGCGCGTGCTGCGCGCCTGGTGGCGGGCGAGGCGTTTGCCAGGCTATCGCGCCGCGTTTTCCGCTTTCCTGCGCGACCTTCGCAGGGATTTCACCAGAAACCGCATCCGGCGTTTCGGGCAGGCATTGGTCATCGCCGCCGAGATCGCGCCACGCGTCGCCTTCTTCTATGTTCATTTCCTGCACACGCCGGCTTCGGCGACCCGCTACGCGGCAACCATGGCAGGCAGGAAATTCGCCATATCGGCTCATGCCAAGGACATCTGGACCATTCCCGGCTGGGAGATTGCCGAGAAGCTTGCCGAATGCGCTTGGCTGGTGACCTGCACGGCTGGCGGTCGCGACGAACTGCAACGTCACGCCGCCGATCCATCCAGGGTGCACCTTGTCTATCATGGCATCGATCTGTCGCGTTTCCCCCCCGGAGCCGGCAACGAACGCCATCATTCGAACCGCGACGGTTCCGATGCCCGTCAGCCTGTCGAACTGCTCACCGTGGGGCGGGCCGTCGCCAAGAAAGGCATCGACACACTGATCGACGCACTGGCGCTTCTGCCTGCCGATCTTGCCTGGCGCTGGACGCATATCGGCGGCGGGCCGCTCAAGGGTGACTTGCAGGCGCGCGCCGAAGCCGCGGGCATTGCCGCGAAGTGCCGTTTCCTCGGCGCCCGTCCGCAGGAAGAGGTGCTTGCCGCCTATCATGCCAGCGATCTGTTCGTGCTGCCGAGCCGCATCGACCCGACCGGCGACCGTGACGGCCTGCCCAACGTCATCGTCGAAGCCATGAGCCAGGGCCTGCCGGTGGTTGCGACGCCGATATCCGGCATTCCCGAACTGGTCGCCGATGGCGAGAATGGCTTGCTTGTCGAGCCCGACAGGCCGGGCGAACTGGCCGAAGCGATTGCGAAACTTGCCCGGGCGCCTGAGTTGCGCCGGCAATTCTCTGCAAGCGGCGAAAAAACGGTGCGCACCCGGTTCGATCACAAGGCGGCGATCGTCGAACTGCTTGGGTTGATGCGCAAGACGTTGGAGAATGCCGGGCAGGCGGAAAAGGCATGAGCGCCAGCCCCGCTTCCCGCCCGCCAGTCGTCCTGTTCTATGTCCAGCATCTGCTGGGTATCGGCCATGTTTTCCGTGCCACGCGGGTCGGCCGTGAACTGGCAAGAGCCGGCGCCGAGGTCCACATGGTCTGGGGCGGCACGCGGCTCCCCTCCATCGACACGCAAGGCCTCGAAATGCACTTCCTCGAGCCGGTGCGCGTTGCCGATGCCGGCTTCCAGGACCTTGTCGATGCCGACGGCAATCCGGTCAGCGATGCGATGAAGCATCGCCGCCGCGAAGCGCTGCTCGCGTTGTTCGAGGACTTGCAGCCCGACATCGTCATCACCGAAGCCTATCCTTTCGGACGCCGCCAGATGCGCTTCGAACTCGAACCGTTGATGAAGGCGACCAGAGCCGCGCCCCGGCATGTCTTCACCGTCGCCTCGATCCGCGACATCATGCAGGAAGGCCGCGCCGAAAAGCGGGTGAAGGAATCCGTCGATGCGGCGAAAGCCTGGTTCGACCTTGTCGTCGTCCATGGCGATCCGAACCTCATACGCATCGAGGAAACGTTGCAGGGCGCGGAAGCCATCCTCGACAAGGTGCGTTACGGCGGTTTGGTGACGCCGCCACCGCCTGATCTCTCGGTCCCGCCCGCGATTGCCACCGATGTCGTCGTCTCGACGGGGGGAGGGGCGTTCGGGCACACGCTGACGCAGGCCGCGCTCGAAGCGATGCCGCTTAGCCGGCACTTTCCCGACAATTGGCTGCTGATTGCCGGGTCGGAACGTGCCGAGGCCGATTTCCTCGCATTGAAGCAGACCGCCCCCGCCGGCATGCGGGTCGAACGGTTCGTACCGGATCTGGCGCGCATACTGGCTTCCGCGTCCGTGTCGGTGTCGATGGCCGGCTACAACACGGTCGGCGACCTGCTGCGTGTGAAAAGACCCGCCGTGCTGGTGGCGCATACCGGTGGCCGCGAAACCGAGCAGCTTCGCCGGGCCAGGATCATGGCGGGCAAGGGCCTCGCCGTGATGCTGACCGACGCGGAACTTACGCCGCAGGCGATTGCCGATGCCGTGGATAGGGCTGTCGATCTGCCCCCCGCACGTACCGGTTTCGATCTCGACGGCGCGGCGCACGCAGCCGCCATCATCCTGTCGGAATATTCGAAGCGCTGATCAGGCGGAATGAGAATTCCGCCCAACGGCATCCATCGGCATCAGCGCGCCGCGATGGCCGACGACCTTGCCCGCGATGGCGTGGCCGGCGCGCGCGGCCGCCAGCGGGTCGGCGCCGTCGAGCCGCGCGGCGAGATAGCCGCCATTGAAGGAATCGCCCGCGCCGGTGGTGTCGACGATCGTGACGGAGCCGCCGGCAGATACGGTCCCTGTTCGGCCGTCCCAGCCGATTGTCGCGGCTTCACCGCCGTTCTTGACCGCGACTTCCCGAGCACCCGCCTGTCGGTAGCGCTCCAGCGTCTCCTGCGGCGAGGCGTCGCCAAAGGCTGCTATTTCATCGTCGAAGCTCGGCAGCACCAATTGCGATGCCGTCGCTGCCGCCATGATCGCCGCCCGCGCCGTCTCCGGATCGGGCCAAAGGCGCGGCCTGATATTGGGGTCGAAGGCCGTCAGCTTGCCTTTTGCGCTGGCCTTCGCCAGCAGGCCTGTCACGAAGTCGCGCCGTTCGGGCGCCAGAATGGCGAGCGTGATACCGGACAGATAGATCGCGTCCGCCTCGTCCATGGCGTGCTCGAGCGACGCCTCGTCGTCTGCCAGAAGACGGGCCGCTGATTGATCGCGCCAATAGGTGAACGAGCGCTCGCCCTCCTTCAGCTCTATGGCGTAAAGACCGGCATGGCGATGCGGATCGCGGCCGATCCATCGCGTATCGATACCGTTCGCCGCGATGAAATCGATGATCTTGCGCGAAAAACCATCCTGGCCAACGCGCGTGAAATAGGCGACCTGCCAGATTTCCGGGTCGAGCAGCGCGCGCGCATACCATGCCGTGTTCAGTGTGTCGCCGGCAATACCCAGGCGCCACAGATCGTGCTCGCCGGAAGCGACGGCATCTTCTGCGCCGGAAAGTTCCAGCATGCATTCGCCGATGGAAAGGAGTGTTTTTCGGGACATGACGCGGCAGGTCGCAATGATCTCGTTGGCAGGTGAAGGATGGGTGACGCGGTAGCACGAATTGAAGCGCCATACCATTTGCGTTCGCGGCAATCGCACCCGGCCGGTCGGACGCTGAATTGCCGCGTTGTCCGTGAAATACGCCTTTGAGGCGAGCCCGTTCCGGGTGCATGATCCGCGCGGCAGAACCTTCGGAATTTCGCGATGACCGCATTGTCCTACCAGCTCTATTCCTCGCGCGCCTTCGCGCCGCTGGTCGACACGCTCGCCATGTTGAAGCGGCTGGGCTACGCCGAGGTCGAGGGCTATGGCGGCCTGTATGGCGATCCGGCCTCCCTCAAATCGGCGCTCGACGATAGCGGGCTGGCGATGACATCGGGCCATTTCGACCTCGACATGCTGGAGGAAGACCCGCAAAAAGTGCTCGAAATCGCAGGAATTTTGGGAATGAAAGCGGTTTATTGTCCCTATCTGGCGCCCGAACAGCGTCCGGTCGACAAGTCGGGCTGGCGTGCCTTCGGCGCCAGATTGCAGCAGGCCGGTGCGCCGTTGCGCGAAGCCGATCTGATCTTCGGCTGGCACAATCACGATTACGAGTTCGTTCCGTTCGCGGACGGGACGGTACCGCTCGATGCCCTGTTCGATGGCGGAGCGGATCTGTCCTGGGAAGTCGATATCGCGTGGATCGTCCGTGCCGGCGCGGACCCGCTCAATTGGATCGAGCGTCATGGCGCGCGGATTGACGCCGTTCATATCAAGGATATTGCGCCGGATGGCCAATGCGTTGACGAAGACGGTTGGGCCGATGTCGGACACGGCACGCTTGACTGGCCGATGATATGGAACCGTATCCTGCGAGACACTTCCGCCCGCCATTTCGTGATGGAACATGACAATCCCGGCGACCATGAACGGTTCGCGCGCCGCTCGCTCGAAGCGCTGGCAATTTTCGGAAACGCCTGAAATGAGGAAAGGCGGTACGGGGAGTCTGAACACGTTGGGGGTGGGAATCGTCGGGTGCGGCGACATTTCCGCGACCTACATGTCGCTTGCGCCGCTGTTCCGCGGCATCGAAAT
>JAGRLL010000301.1 GCA_020441855.1 Nitratireductor sp. | reverse complement strand
TGGTCTCGTTGGCGTCCGAGCCGCCAAGGCCGAAATAGACCTTGGACATGTGGTCGGGCGCGCGATCCATGACCATCTTGGCCAGCGTAATGGAGGCTTCCGTACCGTGTCCGACATAGGCGTGGTAATAGGCCAGTTCCTTCGCCTGTTCGGCGATGGCTTCCGCGATCTCCCGACGGCCATAGCCGACATTGACGCAATAAAGCCCGGCAAAACCGTCGAGCAGGCGATTGCCCTCACGGTCGGTGATATGACAGCCTTTGGCGGTCTTGATCACCCGCTCGGGCGCCTCGCCGCGCGCAAACTGCCCAAGATGCGTGGCTGGGTGGAAGAAGGAATCGCGGTCCCACTGTTCCAGTTGATCGTTTCTCAGCATGTCGATTCCTTTCAGGTTTCGCCGCTTCCTGTCGCGGCCCGTTCGTTCTGCCTCCAGCCTGGATGCGGCAGACATATTGGATTTGGGCCGATACTTCCATGCCCGTGTTCCCACGCGCGACTTCGCGCCTCGTTCCGCCAAGATGCTCGAAGTGCGTGACGGGGCTTGATCTCGTGCCGGCTCCGGGCTTTCTGTCGGGCACGGGAGGAATTCATGGGCATGCGCTTCTTTTCGGACCGGGACCGGCCGGTCCATCTCGGATCATACCCGCTGGAACGGTTGCGCCGGGCGCAGGCAATGCCGGATTTGTCGCTGGCACCGGCGATGAAGCGGCTCGACTTCCATCGCCCGGACAGACCCGGGAGCATCGTCAACGCCATGGGCGAATACCAGGCCATGATGGATGCAATCCGCGACGGTCTGGTCAACAAGGCTAGGGCGGAAATCCCGTCCGGCCCGCAAGAACGCGCCAGCCATCTCAAGGCGTTCGGCTATTTCTCGGATGCTTCCATGATCGGTGTCGGGCTGCTGCCGGCTGATGCCCTGCTTTCGGAGCCGTTTCGCAACCCGGACATCGAACGGCTTGCGCATGACCTGAAGACTCGCCAGACCAAGACGCTCGCCTCCGGCATCGACGTCATCATGGCCGATCTGAAGGAATCCATGGAGGCGCCGCCGACCACGATCGACGGCCATGCCCATGCGATCGTCATCCTCTACGAGCATTTCCGCGATCCGCGTCCCGACGAACCCGGCAGCGACTGGATCATGGATGCGCAGGAACATCGCGCCTGCCTGCGCGCCTCAGAGACGGCGGTGGTGATCGCCAACTATATCCGCCTGCTCGGTTTCGACGCCCGCGCCCATACCGCCACCTCGTCCGATGTCGATCTCGGCCGGCTGGCGGTTGCAGCCGGCCTCGCCAGCACCGAGGACGGAGAACTGGTCGCGCCTTGGCTCGGCACGCACTTCGGCCTTGCTGCCATCACCACCACGATGGAACTGGCCCATGACGCGCCACTGGCGAAGATGGCCGACCAGCCATGGTTCTCCACGCGCGGCCCGGCCTGGTGGCTCGGCAAGGGTTTCGCCAAGTCGGCGCTGAATCGCGATCCCTATGCACGCCGGGATTATGTCGCCGGCGCGCATCCCTTCGAGCGGCTGAAGCGAGTCGACGAACCGACGACCTATATCGACGAGGCCAATGTCGCGCGGGTGCCCAAGCGTACCGACATGTTTGCCCGCGCCCAGTTCGGCGACATGGGCAAACTGGTGCAGGAAGGCGCGAAGGGCGGACATTACGCGCGCAAGGCTGCGCCGAGCTTTGCCCAGCGACGCCTGCTGGGCGCCCTCGTTCTGCTCCAGGACGGCCCGTCGAACCCCGGTGGCGCGAAGCCATCGGACGCTGTGCGCAATGCCGACAACCTCAAGGCGGCGAGCTATTTTCTAGGTATCGACGCAGTCGGCACCAGCCGGTGCCCGGCATGGGCGTGGTACTCCCACGACGCGACCGGAGAGGTGCTCGACCCGCCGCACGATCAGGCCGTGTCGATGATCATCGACCAGGGCTACGAGACGATGGAAGGCGCATCCGGCGACGACTGGATTTCGGTCGCCCAATCGATGCGGGCCTATCTGCGCTTCTCCCTGCTTGGCGGGGTCATCGCGCAGCACATTCGCAACCTCGGCTACAAGGCGAAGGCGCATACCGTCATGGACGGCGAGGTGCTGCAGCCGCCGCTGCTGCTGCTGTCGGGCCTTGGCGAGGTCAGCCGTATCGGCGAGGTGATCCTCAATCCCTATCTGGGACCCCGCCTCAAATCCGGCGTCGTCACCACCGACATGCCGATGGCGCATGACCGGCCGATCGATTTTGGCCTGCAGAACTTCTGCGAAAACTGCAACAAATGCGCGCGCGAATGCCCGTCCGGTGCGATCACCGCCGGACCGAAGCTGATGTTCAACGGCTACGAGATATGGAAATCGGACAGCCAGAAATGCGCGACCTACCGCATCACCACGCCGGGCGGGGCGATGTGCGGACGCTGCATGAAGACCTGTCCGTGGAACCTCGAGGGCCTGTTCGCCGAAGCGCCCTTCCGATGGGCGGCCTCAAACATTCCTTCCGCCGCGCCGTTTCTGGCGAAACTCGACGACATGGTCGGCAATGGCGGGCTCAACGACGTCAAGAAATGGTGGTGGGATATCGAGCTGGAGGATGACGGCAGCTATCGCCCGTCGAAACACCCGCTCAACCGCCGCGACCTGCAGCGCGACCTCGATCTCGATTATGAGGACCAGACGCTTGCGGTCTATCCCGCGCCCCTGGCGCCGCATCCCTGGCCCTATCCGTTCCCCATGGACCGCGAGGCCGGCATCGCTGCCTACGAGGCTATGATCCCTGCCGACGAATATCGCGGCCGGTTGGCGCGTGGCGATCAATCCATGGTCCATCGCTACGTTAATGACGGCGACGCACCGGTGATCCGTGTCGAGGTGTCGAAGGCCGAAAAGATGACCGGCGACGTCGCGAAGTATGAGTTCTCGGCACTGGATGGTTCCGACCTGCCGCAATGGACGGCGGGCGCGCATCTCGACATCGTCGTTGCGCCGGAATTCCTGCGACAATATTCGATGTCGGGCGACCCGGCCGACCGCTCGCGCTACCAGATCGGCGTGTTGCGCGAGGACGAGGGGCGCGGCGGTTCGAAACTGATGCACCGCATCTTCTCGGAAGGCCGCAAGATTTTCATCTCCAAGCCGATCAACCATTTCGAATTGGACGAGAGTGCGACGAAGACCTTCCTGATGGGCGGCGGCATCGGCATCACGCCGATGATCGCCTTCGCCCATCGTCTGCATGCGCTGGGCGCGGAATTTGCGATGCACTATTCGGTAAAGTCGCGCGAATTGGCTGGCTATCTCGACGATCTCGCCGATATGCCCTGGCGCGACCATGTCTATGTGCATGTCAGCGAAGAAGGCACGCGCGCCGATCTCGACCATGTGCTCAAAGGTTACGAGCCCGGCTGGCATGTCTATACCTGCGGGCCTGAGCGCTACATGGATTCGGTGATCGAGTCGGCCACGCGTCAGGGCTTTCCCGAAGAGGCTCGGCATCTGGAATATTTCTCCGTGCCTGAGCAGCCCGATTACGTGAACCACGAATTCACGATCAGGCTGACGCGTTCGGGCAGGGAATTGCATGTGCCGGCGGATCAGACCATCGCCGACATCCTCAATGCCAATGGTGTCCGCATCGACATCAAATGTTCCGATGGCATTTGCGGCGTATGCAAATGCGGCCTCGTGTCAGGCGAGGTGGAGCATCGCGACCACGTGTTGTCGAACCGCCAGCGCGAAAGCGCGATCATCACCTGCCAGTCGCGCGCGGCGGAAGAAGGCGGCACGATCGAACTGGATCTGTAGTGGCGCATGTTGGCATGCCGGCCTGCTGACCTTGCCTGGTCGACGGTGGACATGCGGGGCTGAAATACATTCGCTACGGGCATGGCTGCCGGTCGCTTGGAGATACAACGGAAGGTTCTGCGAACCGGGGCAGGAATTGTATGTCAGGCTGTCTCGATCTGGCTGGTCGCCGTGCGATAGGGTTTCGAGACGATCGGCAGAAGGCTCGGTCCTGTCTTGCGCAGGAAATCGTCCAGGGCCTGAAGCGCCGGCGTCGGTGTCTTGGCGGCCTGGGTCACCGCGAACCACTGGCGGCGGATCGGCGTTTGAACCACGTCGAGGATGACGAGCTTGCCCGACTGGCATTCCTGTTCGATCGTGTGGCCGGAAATGAAGGCGATGCCGAGTCCGGCCATCACCGCCTGCTTGATCGTCTCGTTGGAATCCATTTCGGTCGGCGTGAAGGTAAGGCCTTCGGCCACCTCGCCCATGAAGAATTCGAAGGATGATCGCGTTCCCGATCCGCGTTCGCGCACGATGAATTTCTGCTGTGCGATCTCTTCCTTCGTGATGTCGAGCTTGCCCGCTAATGCGTGATCCGGTGCGGCGATGAACACCAGCGGATGGTCGCCGAACAGCGTGGTGCGCACCGAGAAATCCTTCGGTGGGCGGCCCATCAGTGCCACGTCGATTTCGAAATTGCGCAACTTCTCGATGATCTCGGTGCGGTTGGCGGCGATCAACGTCATCTGCACGCCAGGATAGAGCCTGTTGAAGGCGGCCATGATGCGCGGCGCGAAATACTTGCCGGTCGACACCACGCCAAGCCGGATCGTGCCGGCCGAAACGCCTTTAAGCGAGGCAATACGTTCCTCCAGCGTGGTCAGTTCGCCGGCGATCCGCTTCGCCGACTCGATCACGATCTCACCGGCTTCTGTCGCGTGGATGCCGGACCTGGTGCGCAGGAAAAGCTGGAATCCCAGTTCCTCCTCCAGTTGCTGAAGCTGGATGGTGACGGCGGGCGAGGTCAGCCCCAGCGCCCGCGCGGCGGCGGATATCTTGCCGTGTTCGTTGAGCGCCAGAACGGAACGGACCTGGCGCATCGTGATGTTTCGCATGAATGGATGTAAAAAAATCTAATCATAATTGTCAAATCATTAAAATTTACAAACATTAGGAAAGACTTATTTCTAGCTCCGAGGAAAAGCCCAGGAACTCTCAAGCGAGGTGTTTCCCAGGAGGAGCCAGCCATGTCGGGGCAGTCACTTTTCGCCTATCTGAATTCCGGCGCGTTCGCGCAGCGAGAGAACCACACCGAGATCGCCTCGGTGATCATTGCACTTGCCAAGGCCGCCGTGGAAGTCCGAAAGATGACGACGCAGGGCGCGCTGAACGCCGCCTTCGCCGCTTCCCGCTCGGAACGTAACGCCGACGGCGACGTGCAGAAGGACCTCGATGTCGTCGCGGACGGCATTTTCCTCCAGGCCATGCAGGGCCAGCCCGTCGCGCTCTACGGCTCGGAAGAAAACGCCCAGCCCATCCTGATCGACCCCGACAGGACGCTGGCGCTCGCCATCGACCCGCTCGACGGCTCCTCCAACATCGAGACCAATGTCTCGATCGGAACGATCTTCTCTGTACTGCCGGTCTCGGGCGATCCCAGGGCCGAGCCGGAAACGAGTTTCCTGCAGCCCGGCACCAGCCAGTACGCCTCGGGTTTCTTCATTTACGGCCCGCAGCTTGCCCTCGTCCTCACCGTCGGGTCGGGCACGAAGATCTTCATCCATTCGGCCCGTTACGGGGATTTCATCGCCGCCTACGACTCGGTCGACATTCCCGCCAAGACCAACGAATTCGCCATCAACGCTTCCAATTACCGCCATTGGGAAGAGCCGGTCCGTCTTTACATCGACGATTGCCTTTCGGGGGCGGAAGGTCCGCGCGAGCGCGATTTCAACATGCGCTGGATCGCTTCCCTCGTTGCCGATTGCTATCGCATCCTCGTGCGTGGCGGCGTGTTTCTCTATCCCGGCGACAGCCGCAAGGGTTATGCGGCCGGCCGCCTGCGCCTCGTCTATGAGGCCAATCCGATCGCCTTCCTTGTCGAACAGGCGGGAGGGGCGGCCACCGATGGCGTCAAGCGCATCATGGAGATCGTGCCCGGCGCGCTGCACGCGCGTTCGCCGCTCGTCTTCGGCGCCAAGCGCGAGGTCGAGCGCATCGCGCGCTACCACACCGATCCTTCAATGATCTCCGACCGTTCGCCGCTCTTCGGCCATCGCGGCCTGTTCCGCGCCTAGCAATTTCGGAAATTGAGGTAACCAGCATGTCGGCAAAGTTTCCGATCATCTCGATCACCGGTTCGTCGGGCGCAGGCACGACCACCGTCGAGCAGACCTTCAAGAAGATCTTCGACCGCGAAAAGGTCACGGCGTCCTTCATCGAGGGCGACGCGTTCCATCGCTTCGACCGCCAGGGGATGAAGGGGAAGGTTGCCGAGGAAAAGGCCGCCGGACGCGAGTTCACGCATTTCAACGCGGAGGCCAACGAACTGGAAATCCTCGAGGGCATTTTCGAGGAGTACGGACGCAAGGGTACGGGCCGCACGCGTCACTACATCCATGACGAGGAGGAGGGCGCCCGCTACGGCACCGCGCCCGGCACCTTCACCGGCTGGGAGGAGTTCGGCGAGACCGATGTCCTGTTCTACGAGGGCCTGCACGGCTGCGTCGTGACCGACAAGGTCAACCTCGCCAGACATTGCGACCTCAAGATCGGCGTTGTCCCGGTCATCAATCTGGAGTGGATCCAGAAGATCCATCGCGACAAGGCGGCGCGAGGCTACACCACGGAAGCTGTCACCGACACCATCCTGCGCCGCATGCCGGATTATGTGAACTACATCTGCCCGCAATTCTCGCACACCGACATCAACTTTCAGCGCGTACCCATCGTCGATACGTCCAACCCGTTCGTGGCGCGCTGGATTCCGACGGCGGCGGAATCGATCCTTGTGATCCGCTTCGCCAATCCGCGCGGAATCGACTTCCCCTATCTGCTGTCCATGCTGCACGATTCCTACATGTCGCGCGCCAATTCCATCGTTGTGCCGGGCGACAAGCTCGATCTCGCCATGCAGCTCATCTTCACCCCGCTCATCCACAAGCTGGTCGAGCGCAAGCGCCGCATGTGAGGAGGAGGCAATGAACGTTTCAACTGCAATCGAGCCCACAGCCGGGTCCAAAGCCGGGGCCGCCGGCACCGTTGCCGAACAGGACATGGCGAATGCCATTCGCGCATTGTCGATGGATGCGGTTCAGGCCGCCAATTCCGGCCATCCCGGCATGCCCATGGGCATGGCCGACGCCGTCACCGTCCTGTTCAGCCGCTTCATGCGAATCGATCCGTCCATGCCCGGCTGGCCGGACCGCGACCGCTTCGTCCTGTCGGCCGGCCATGGCTCGATGCTGCTTTATTCGCTGCACCATCTGCTCGGCTTCGCCGACATGACGGCGGATCAGTTGCGCAATTTCCGCCAGCTTGGCTCGAAGACCGCCGGTCATCCCGAATACGGCCACGCGCTCGGCATCGAGACGACGACAGGTCCGCTCGGCCAGGGCATCACCATGGCCGTCGGCATGGCGCTCGCCGAACGCATGACCGCCGCGCGTTACGGTGCGAAGCTGTGCGACCACTTCACCTATGTCGTCGCTGGCGACGGTTGCCTCCAGGAAGGCATTTCCCACGAGGCGATCGACCTCGCCGGC
>JAGRLL010000030.1 GCA_020441855.1 Nitratireductor sp. | reverse complement strand
GCCATCGGCCGCGCGCTGATGAGCCGGCCGAGCATGATCCTGCTCGACGAACCGTCGATGGGCCTGGCGCCGCAACTCGTCGAGGAGATCTTCAGGATCGTGCACGACCTCAACGCGAACGAAGGGGTTTCCATCCTGCTCGCCGAACAGAACACCAATGTCGCGCTGAAATACGCGACCTACGGCTATATTCTGGAATCGGGCCGCGTGGTAATGGACGGCGCGGCTTCCGAACTGCGCGAGAACGAGGATGTCAAGGAATTCTACCTCGGCGTCGGTGGCGAAGGCCGCAAATCCTTCCGCGACGTAAAGCACTACAAGCGGCGCAAGCGCTGGCTGGCGTAACGGTTTTGACCGCAAGACAGGACGCAACGAAACGGGGCGGCGGGATGACAAGCTTGCGTTATTCGCGGCCGAAATTCCGGGTGACGCTGATCGTCGCCGGCGCCATGACGGCCATGGTGTCGGGTACGGTTTGGATGCTGTTGAACGTGTTCGCCATGTCGCATGCGACGTTCTACGCGACGCTGTCGGCGCTGACCTTCTTCGCCTTCGTATCGGCAACCATGATGTTGCGCTATTTGCGCAACGACGTGGTGGTGGCGGTGCGCCCGACGGGACTTTTCGATGCGCGCTGGCAGGCCGAAACGGTTGCGTGGGAGCGCATCCGCGAGGTCGTGGCGCGACAGAGGGAGAACGATGTCGAACTCGACGTCTATCTGTGGCGGCCGCAGACCGGCCGCGCGGCGGGTGAAACCGGCGGCGGGTCGGAGAATGCGCCCGACCATGTCATCGAGCTGGCGCCGCTGGAAGGCGATGTCGGCAAAATGATCGAGGCGATCGCGCGCCATGCGAGGCTGCGCATCGACAATTTGGCCGGCCCGATCGGATCGGTGCCGAATGACAGACTGGCGGGAGCAGGAGCATGAACGAGCATTTCGACACAACGGAGACGCTCCCGCCCCGAGAACGCGAAGCGGCGCTGTTTGCAAAGCTGCCACAATTCCTGGCCGAGACGAAGAAGGCCGTTCCCGGCTGGACAAGGCGTCTCGCCGAGTTCGACACCGCGACGCTCACCTCGCGCGAGGCGCTCGCCCGCATTCCGGTGCTTCGCAAGGGCGAGCTGATGGAAGCGCAGGCTGCGGAACCGCCCTTCGGCGGGTTCGCCCATCCAGGCAAGCTCGACGGAGCGCGCCTCTTCATGTCGCCCGGTCCGGTCTGGGAGCCGCAGGCGCTGGGTGTCGATCCATGGGGTTCGGCGCGCGCCTTCTTCGCCGCGGGGATCCGCCCGGGCGACGTGGTTCACAATTCGTTGTCCTATCACATGACCCCGGGCGGCTTTATCCTGGACGAAGGCGCGCGAGCGCTGGGCGCGCGTATTTTCCCGGCCGGCACCGGCAACACCGAACAGCAGGTCGAGGCCGCCGCGTTCCTCAAGCCCAACGCCTATGCCGGTACGCCGGATTTCCTCAAGGTCATGCTGGACAAGGCCGCCGAAATGGGCCGCGACCTGTCCTCCTTCACCAAGGCCATCGTCTCGGGCGGCGCGTTGTTTCCTTCGCTGCGCGCCGAATACCGCGAGCGCGGCGTCAGCGTCATGCAGGCCTATGCGACAGCGGATCTGGGTGTCATCGCCTATGAAAGCGCGCTTGAGGGCGAGCCGCTGCCCGGAATGGTCGTCAGCGAGGACCTGATCGTCGAGATCGTGCGACCGGGAACCGACGATCCCGTCGAGCCGGGCGAGGTCGGCGAACTGGTGGTGACCAATTTCAATGCGTCCTACCCGCTTGTCCGTTTCGGCACGGGCGATCTGTCGGCGGTGCTCGACGAGCCCTCGCCGTGCGGACGCACCAACATGCGCGTCAAGGGCTGGATGGGCCGCGCCGACCAGCGCACCAAGATCAAGGGCATGTTCGTCGATCCCAAGCAGATCAACGCTGTGACGAAATCCGTGCCGGGCATCGCCCGCGCGCGCCTCGTCGTCACGCGCGACGGCGAACGCGATGCGATGACGCTCAAGATCGAGCCGGCGACGGGGGCAAATCTCGACGAACAGGCGATCGGCGAGGCGCTGACCACGCACACCAAGCTGAAGGGCATGGTGGAGATCGCCGCCTCGCTGCCGAACGACGGCAAGGTCATCGACGATCTGCGCGACTACTCGAAGTAGGCCGGCTTTTCGCCCGTAAAAAAGTGCTTCCGGTAGAACCGGAACGCGTCAGATAAGCGCCGGGTCGATGCCGGCGTTTTCCTTGACCGTCTCCATCACCGCGAAAGTGTGGGTCTGGCTCACGCCCGGCAACATGCCGATCCGGTCGCCAAGCACCTTGCGGTAATGCGCCATGTCGCGCGCACGCACCTTGAGCAGATAATCGAAACCACCGGCGATCATGTGCGCCGCCTCGACCTCGGGAATGCGTGTCACCTCCTTGCCGAAGCGGTCGAGCACGCTCGTCACGGTGCGCTCCAGCACCACCTGGACGAAGACGGTGACCGACAGGCCGAGCATCTGCGGATCCAGCTGCGCACGATAGCCCGAGACGTAGCCTTCGCGTTCCAGCCGGCGCATGCGTTCCGTGCACGGTGTCTTCGATAGGTTGACGGCCTCGGCCAATTCGGTGACCGTGATGCGGCCATCGGCTTGCAACGCCCTGAGTATCTTGCGGTCGATGGTGTCCAGTTCGGTTCGCATGCGGCAACCAACGGCAGGTGGAAGGTTATTTTCCTGCTTTCTTGCCAATGTTTGGTTATTTTTACAAGTCTTGTGACGATATGGCAGTCGTATTGATTGCCATATCGGTTCGAGGGAGGAAAAGGCATGAGCGACACCCTGCGCAGCGAAATCCGGGAGGCCACGCTGCGGCCCGAGGCGGACTGCCTCCCAGATCTGCTTGGCGTGCTGGCGCTGGATAATGAAGCGCGCGAGGCGATCGCGCATCGCGCCGCCGATCTCGTTCGCGACATCCGCGAGGAAGACGGCGCGGGGATGATGGAGAAGTTTCTCGCGGAATACGGACTCAACACGGATGAAGGCGTGGCGCTGATGTGCCTCGCCGAGGCCTACCTGAGGACACCTGACGCCGAGACGCTCGACGCGCTCATCTCCGACAAGATCGGCGAGCGCGACTGGGCGCGCCATCTCGGCCACGCCGAATCGGCGCTGGTCAACGCCTCGACCTGGGCGTTGATGCTGACAGGCAAGGTGTT
>JAGRLL010000029.1:2652-8943 GCA_020441855.1 Nitratireductor sp. | reverse complement strand
AGCGCTCTTCCTGGAAATTGGACCATGAAACGGCGATGACCTTGCCTGCCGCGAGTGCGCTGCCCGCAAACGAGACGGCGAAAATTGCGCCCGCAAGGGCGGTTGCCAGCTTCTTCATTGTTTCTCCTCCCGGTGCAAAACGCACCTGAACACGGGTACGGCGTATCCGGATATTCACTGAACACTCCCGGCCGGATCTGCCATGCGAAACCTCATTATTTCGAGGTTCGAAAAAAATAGTGACTCACCTCAACCGCTGTGTCAAGATGAATCCGGCCCTTATAAGTTATTGCAATGCAACAGTTTTTTTGCGTTGCAACAACCAGAAGACCGGTACATGGCCACCACGAAAGCAGCGAGGAAACGCATGTCCTTGATCGCGAGATCAGACGATCTGCGCCGCAACAACCAGCGCCGCATCCTGCATGTCCTGCGCCGGCACGGGCCGATGTCGCGTACCGAAATCAGCGCCGCGACGGGGCTGAGCGCCTCTACGGTGACGGCGATCACCGCCGCCTTCCTCGACAGCAGCGTCCTCATCGAAACGCCCTCCCCCGACAACGCCCTGTCGCGCAGGGGCAGGCCGCAGGTCACGCTTGCGCTGAACCCGTCTGCGGCATCCATCGCCGCGTTGTCGCTTTCGCTCAACCGCGTCTCGGCGGCAGTGGTCGACTACGCCGGCAACGTAGTCGGCGAAGTCGTCAACCGGGTCTCCACACGCACCGCCGACGGACCCGGCCTTGCGAACGCCATGGCCGATGCGTTGCGCGCCGCAATCGACGCCAGCCCCGCGCCGCTCGGCCCGCTGCGCCATATCGCGATGGGCGTACAGGGTGTCACGGATTCTGAAGGCACGACCATGTTGTGGTCGCCGATCACCCGGCACGCCAATTTGGCGCTGAGCAGGCTCATGGGCGATGCGTTCGGCGTTCCCGCAACCCTCGCCAATGATTGCAACATGATCGCCCAGGCGCTCAAATGGCGCTTCCCCGATCATTTCAGCGCATCCTTCGCCGCCGTTCTGCTTTCGCATGGCATCGGCATGGGATTGATCGTCAACAACCAGGTTGTCGGCGGCATCTCCTCTTCCGCGACCGAATTCGGTCACATGATCCATGCCCAGGACGGCGCGCAGCAAGGCGCATTGTGCCGTTGCGGCCGGCATGGCTGTGTCGAGGCCTATGCCGGCGATTATGCGATCTGGCGCGCCGCGCATGCGCTCAACCCCAGGAGCCCGCCTGTCGACGACCTCGATCCCGAGACCATGCGCGAACTGGCCGACCGCGCCCGCAAGAACGGCAGGGGAGCGGAATACGAGGCCTACCGCTCAGCCGGCCTGGCGATCGGCTCGGCCCTGCGGTCCATGTTCGCGCTGTTCGACCCCTTCCCCGTCGCCTTTGTCGGCACGGGTGCTGCGGCCTTCGACCTTCTCGAGGCGCCGATCCGCGAGGCGATCGGAGACAGCGCCATCGGCATGATCTCGTCGCAGGTGGAGATGTTCTCCTTTCCCGACGAATTCCCGCTCGTACGCGACGGCGCCGCGATCAAGGCGCTCGATCTTCTCGATAACCATGTCTTCGCGCCGGCCGAAGCCCCGATCACGGCCGCACGTGAAAGGAGGATGGGTCATGCGTCATGAGAGATTTCGTTCCGCCGGCAAGGCACTGACCATGCCTGCCGTCACCATGCTAGCCGCCATCGCGATGGGGCCAGCCTGCGCCATCGCCGCGGAGGTGGAGCCATGGTCCGAACGCGCCATCGCCGTCCATATCGATGCGTCGCAATACACCGGCACGCTCGATGCCGTGGCGCTTGGGCACCTGCGCGACAGGGGCGAACATCTCTTCACCGCGAAGTTCACGACCGAAGACGGACTTGGCCGGCCCATGGCCACCCAGGCGATCACGCCGGTCAAGCGCAAGCGTCCGGTGCAGGACGGTTTCTCGCGCACCGCCGGCATGGACGCCAATGCCTGTTCGAGCTGCCATAACGAGCCCTCGCCTGGCGGCGCGGGCAATTTCTCGGCCAATGTCTTTGTCTCGGAAGGCTTCACCAACGCCGATTTCGACAGCCTCGACCCGCAATTCTCCAACGAGCGCAATACCAACCACCTCTTCGGCGCAGGCCTCATCGAACTGCTTGCCCGCGAAATGACGGCGGACCTTCAGCGCCTGCGCGCCGAGGCAGTACGCCAGGCGCGGCAATCGGGCGAAGCGGTCAGGGTCGCGCTGGTGAGCAAGGGCATCGACTTCGGCCAGTTGACCATCGAGCCAGACGGGATGGTCGATCTTTCGGGCCTCGACGGCGTCGACACCGATCTCGTCATTCGTCCCTTCTCCCAGAAGGGTGTCATGACGTCGCTAAGGCAGTTCACCATCAATGCGATGAACGACCATCACGGCATGCAGGCCGCAGAACGCTACGGCGCGCGCTGGACCGGCGAGAACGATTTCGACGAGGACGGCAAGGCCGACGAGTTGATGCCCGGCGACATCTCCGCGCTGGTCGCCTGGCAGGCTGGCCTCAAGCCCCCGGTACCAAAGGTGCCCGACGATTCGCGCTGGCGCGCCGCCGCCGCGCGCGGCGACGTGCTTTTCGATCAGGTCGGCTGCAATGCCTGCCATGTCCGCGCCCTGCCACTCAACTCGCTGAAATTCGCCGATCCCGGCCCCTTCGACGCCGCCGGCACATTGCGCACAGGCGAAGTGGAAGGCGCGATCTACGATCTGGCATTGCTCGAATGGACCGCCGCCCTGCCCCGCAATGCGGAAGGCGCGGTCATGGTGCCGCTGTTTGGCGACCTGAAACGCCACCGCATCGCCGACGCCCGCATCGCCGCACTCGGCAACGAATTGCTGGCGCAGCGCTTTGTCGACCGCGACGTCTTCCAGACCACCGAATTGTGGGGCATCGCCTCGACGGCGCCCTACGGCCATCGTGGCAACCTTACCACGCTGGACGAGGTCATCCGCGCCCATGGCGGTGACGCGACGCCGGTCACGAAAGCCTATGAAGGGCTGGCCGAGGCCGACCGTTCCGCTCTCATCGCCTTCCTCAAGACGCTGGTGATCGAACCATGAGCACCCGGAAATTCCCCCTGAAAATCCACCTGAAAATCTTGTGCGCAGCGTTGCTGGGGGCGTTTGCCGCCCATCCCGCCCCGGTTCGCATCGCCTTTGCGGCCGAGGGGGAAACAGCCCCGCCTCCCCCCATGGACATCCCCTACATGCATGAGGAGGCCATGGCGGCCGGCATCGACCATGCCTATCGCGGCGGCTGGGAGTTCTTTGTCGGTGGCGGCGTGGCGAGTTTCGACTGCAATGGCGACCGCCGTCCCGATCTCTTTCTTGCCGGAGGAACCGAGCCGGCCGCGCTCTATGTCAACCGCTCGCCGACCGGCGGCGCGCTGAAGTTCGAGCAAAAGGACACTGGCCTGCCGCAACGCGACCTGACCAATGTCTCGGGCGCCTACCCGATCGACATCGACAATGACGGCCACCTCGATCTCGTCGTGCTTCGCGTCGGCGAGAACAGAATTCTGAAAGGGGGACCGGACTGCACCTTCACGCAGGCCAATCGCCTGCTTTCCTTCGACGGCGGCCGGGCGTGGACCACCGCCTTCGCCGCCGAATTCGAACAGGGCATGCCCTTCCCGACCCTCGCCTTCGGCAATTACGTCGACCGCGCCGCACCGGGTTCGCCCTGGGGCACCTGCCACGACAACGACCTGTTCCGTCCCCAGAAGCGCGAACTGACCGAGGACGGCAAGGCCGCCATGCCGGCCTATTCCGAGCGTACGGCGCTATCGCCGGGCTATTGCGCCCTGTCCATCCTGTTCACCGACTGGCACCGCTCCGGGACGCCCGACCTGAGAATCACCAACGACCGGCAATATTATCGCGGCGGCGAGGAACAGCTCTGGCGCGTCGAGCCGGGCCGCCCACCGCGCCTGTTCACCCGTTCCGAGGGCTGGCGTTCGGTGCAGATCTGGGGAATGGGCATCGCCGAGGCCGATCTCGACGCCGACGGCTATCCCGAATATGCGCTTACCTCCATGGGCGACACCAAGATGCAGACGCTCGACGAGGACGCCGAGGAAGGCCGTCCCGTCTATCGCGACATCGCGTTCGAACATGGCGCCACCGCGCACCGGCCCTATGCGGGCAACGATCTGCGGCCCTCGACGGGCTGGCACGCGGGGTTCGAGGATTTCAACAATGACGGCAAGCTCGACCTCTTCATCGCCAAGGGCAATGTCGAGCAGATGCCAGAATTCGCCGCCTTCGACCCCGACAACCTGCTGCTTGGCGGCCTTGGCGGCAAATTCACGGAGGCAGGCCATCTTGCCGGCATCGATTTGCCGACCAGGGGACGCGGCGCGGCACTCGCCGACTTCAACATGGACGGCATGGTCGACCTGCTGGTCGTCAACCGCGAGCACAATGTCTCGCTGTTTCGCAATCTGGGCGCCAAAAGCGATCCGCAATCCTCCGATCCAAGCCGGGCAAGGCCCATGGGCAATTGGCTGGAAATCGAACTGGCGCAGAAAAACGTGAATCTCGACGCCATCGGCGCCACCATCTCGGTCAAGACCGGCAACACGACCCGTGTGCGCAAGGTGCAGGTCGGCGGCGGCCACGCTTCCGGCCATCTGGGTTTTGTCCATGTCGGGCTAGGCGTATCGGAACGCGCCGAAATCCGGGTGCACTGGCCTGACGGCACATGGAGCGCGCCCTATCGCGTCTTCGCCAACAATTTCGTGCGAATCGAACGCGGCTCGGAACGGGCCCGATACTGGCTTCCGGAATGAGCCCCCGCGACGAGGTGCGATCTGTCGGGCGGTTTTAACCGCATTGTCACATACCGTTAAAGCCTTGCGCCACGTTCTTGCAAAGCAGCAGAAGGATAGATAAAAGCGCGCGAGAGTTTTTTGGCTTGACGTCAGCCCAAAAGCCGGGGAGACGGAATGGGACATTCCGTCGGTGGCAAATCCAGGCGACAAAAAGCAGGACAATTTTGGATTCGTTCGAAAAGGACCGTCCCTTCAGGGTCGGTGCTTGTCCGGACAGCAGGAACAAGAGGCAACAAAACGTGAGCACTTTCGACAAGGTAGCCGACATCATCGCCGAAACCAGCGAGATTCGAACGCGAGCACGATCACGCCGGAAAGCCACACGATTGACGATCTGGGCATCGACAGCCTGGATTTCCTGGACATCGTGTTCGCCATCGACAAGGAATTCGGCATCAAGATTCCGCTCGAAACCTGGACGCAGGAAGTCAATGACGGCAAGGCCTCGACCGAGGAATACTTCGTCATGAAGAACCTCTGCTCCAAGATCGACGCGCTGGTCGCCGCCAAGGCCTGACCGCTTCGTCGCCGGGTTGCGGCCATCCGGGCCGCCCGACAGCTACGCACTAACGGGCCCCGTTCGTCGGGGCCTCGCGCTTTTTGGCAAGGCAACAACGTTCATGCTGCTTGAATATTTTCAGATGATCGACCGCATCACCTCCGTGGACATGGAGGCGAAGGTGCTGGAGGCTTCCTCGGTCGTGCCTGACCAGAGCACCGTTTTCGAGGGGCATTTCCCCGGCCATCCGCTGGTTCCGGGCGTCCTGCTGATCGAAACCATGGCGCAGGCTTCCGGCATCCTGATCATGCACACGATCGATTTCGCCAGGATCCCGCTGCTTGCCGGCGTCAAGGAAGGCAAGCTGCGCGATTTCGTCGGACCCAAGACCCAACTCGACATTCGCGCCGAGATCGAGCATGAAGGTTCCGGCTTTGCCGTCACCCGCGCCGAAATCCGCTCCGGCGGCAAGCGCGTCGCCAATGCGCAGCTCACCTACACCATCATCCCCTTCCCCACGCCGGAATTGCAGGGCTTGATCAAGGGGCAGGTCGCTGACATGAAGAAGCAGGCCTGATAGCCTGACGCACCGTTATCCGCGTCGAACAACGGACATGCGAGCAGAAATGACAGATCGGGAAGTCTGGATTACCGGAGTTGGACTTGTTTCCTGCTACGGCGAAGGCGCCGAATTCCATTGGCAGAAGCTGGGCGGCGGGACCGCGCCCGAGCCGATCGCCGATTGCGAGACCTACAAGCCCTATTGCGTCTTTCCGTTGCCCGAGATCGACTGGTCTCAGCAAATTCCGCGCCGCGGCGACCAGCGCCAGATGGAAAACTGGCAGCGGTTGGGCACCTACACGGCCGGCCTTGCGCTCGACGATGCAGGGCTGAAGGACAACGAGGAAATGGTGTCCACCATGGACCTCGTCGTCGCCGC
>JAGRLL010000029.1:0-2525 GCA_020441855.1 Nitratireductor sp. | reverse complement strand
CTGCTCGCCGGCAACATCTCCATCGTCCACAAGGTCACCGGCTCCTCGCGAACCTATATGGGCGAGGAAGGTGCCGGCGTCTCCGCATTCCAGAACGCGTTCGCCCGCATTCGCGCGGGCCAGTCCACGCACATTCTCGTCGGCGGCGCATTCAATGCCGAGCGCATCGATATGCTGTTGTCGCTGCAGCTTGGCCATTTCGCCCATTCGGGGGATGCCCGCCCTGTCCAGTCCCGCCAGGCGACCGGCGGTGGCACGATCATCGGCACGGCTGGCGCGTTTCTCGTGCTCGAGGACGCCGAACATGCGCGCGCGCGCGGCGCCACGCCCTATGCCCGGCTGAGCGCGATCAATTCCGATCTCGGCCCGCGCGACCAGGACAAGACGACGTCCCGCATCGACGCGCTGATCGACGGCCTCGCCATAGCACCCGGAACGCCCGTCATTTCCGGCGCTTCCGGCGTTCCCGGCATCACCGAACTCGAATTCGACGCCCTGCGCCGCCATCTCGGCGAGGACGTGGCGATCCGCGCCTACCAGTCGCTCGTCGGCAATCCGGTCGAGGCGAGTTTCCCCTTCGCCATCGCGCTCGCCGCACTTGCGCTGCGCAATGGTGGTTTCTACCCCGCCTTCGAGGAAGCCGAGAAGCCGGCAACGGGTGCCCCTTCCTCGATCCTCGTTTCCGGCATCGGCCACTACCGGGGCGAGGGCTTCGCGCTGATCGACAAGGCGTAAAGCCTTGCCGCACAGCAGGGCGAACATGATTCTGCTTGCACGTTTCGGCCAGGATCGTGCGATAGTCGGGCAATGCGCCGTCATGACAGGGCGCTGCCGGCATATGGAGACCCTTGATGTCTGACAAATACACCGATCATCTTGGACGGCCGATCGTCGTCGTGACCGGCATGGGCGTGTTGACCTCGCTTGGCCGTGGCAAGAAGGACAATTGGGAAGCCCTCACCTCCGGCGTATCGGGCATTCACCACATCACCCGCTTCCCGATCGAGGGCCTGTCGACGACCATTGCCGGCACCGTCGACTTCATGGAAGTCGAGGAAGTTTCCGCTCCCGCCGTCTCGACCGCCATGGCGCTCGCCACCGCCGGCGAAGCGCTCGATCAGGCCGGCTACAACGGTTCGGGTTTTCCGGGTCCGCTGTTCTTCGCCGCTCCGCCCGTCGAACTGGAGTGGCAGCACCGCTTCACGCTGATGGCCGAGGAACCCGGGATGGAACCGGGATATGCGCAATTGCTTGCCGCCGCCCGCGACCACGCGCACGAGCGCATGCACGAACGCATCCAGCTTGGCTCCATCGCCTACAAGCTTGCCGAAACCTACGGCACCAAGGGACTGCCGATCTCGCTCTCGACCGCCTGCGCTTCCGGCGCGACCGCGATCCAGCAGGGCGTCGAGGCGCTGCGCCGCGGCGAGACCGAAGCCGCGCTTTGCGCCGCCTCGGATGGCTCCGTCACCGCCGAAGGTCTGATCCGCTTCTCGCTGCTTTCGGCGCTCACCACCCACAACGAGACGCCCGAAAAGGCCTCCAGGCCCTTCTCCAAGGACCGTTCCGGCTTCGTCATGGCCGAAGGCTCCGGCGCCCTGGTGCTGGAAACCCTGGAACACGCACGGGCGCGCGGCGCGGAAATCCTCGGCGTCATTCGCGGCGTCGGCGAAAAGGCCGATTCGTTCCACCGCACGCGTTCCAGCCCCGATGGCATCCCGGCGATCACCGCGATCAAGCTGAGCCTTGCCGACGCCGGCATCGATTCCGGCGAGGTCGACTACATCAACGCGCACGGAACTTCGACCCCGGAAAACGACCGCATGGAATATGGCGCACTCAAGGCCGTGTTCGGCGAGCGCATCCACGATGTGCCGATTTCGTCGAACAAGTCGATGATCGGCCACACGCTGACCGCCGGCGGCGCGGTCGAGGCGGTGTTCTCGCTCATGACCATCCGCGAAGGCGTCATTCCGCCGACCATCAATTACGATCATCCCGATCCCGACATCCCGCTCGACGTCGTGCCCAACGTCAAGCGCGAGGCTTCCGTTTCGACGATCCTGTCGAATTCCTTCGGCTTCGGCGGCCAGAACGCCTGTCTGGTTCTGGGAGCCGAACCGAACTGAGCCGGCTCGCCGGAAACCACGTGACCGAACCCGCCCTGTCCGACTTGCCGCGAGCGGCGGTGTCGTGTAACCACGCCCGGTCCCGTTGCGGACCATCCATTCCCGTCACGGAGGAAGTATTCGCGTGCGCGCCCTGCAGCTAGTTTCCGACCGAGAGGTCAAGGTCACCGATGTCGAAGCGCCGCCACCGCCCGGTGAAGGCGAGGTGCAGCTCAAGATTCGCGTCGTTGCGCTTAACCACATCGACGTCTGGGGCTGGCGCGGGATGGCATTCGCCAAGCGCAACCTGCCGCTTGTCGTCGGCGCCGAAGCCTCCGGCGTGATCGAGAGCGTCGGACCCGGCGTGTCCGGCCTGTCGACAGGCCAGCTGGTTTCGATCTACGGCGCCAACACCTG
>JAGRLL010000300.1 GCA_020441855.1 Nitratireductor sp. | reverse complement strand
GCACCTCAAGCACACCGGAACGCATGCCTTCGCCTGGATGTCGGGGGACCTCAACGGCGCCGGCACGGTCGGCGAAGCGGCGAAGGCAAATGCCGAAAAGGGCCGCCTCACCGCCGAGCACCAGGCCGCGGGATTCATCGAGCTCCTCGCCGACATGCGCAAGGCCGCGCTCGCCGACTGGATCAGGGGCTGAAGCGGGCACCAGCCGCGCCACTCCACCGGCCGCGATGGCCCTTCGCGCCAAGCGCGGCGGTATTTGCGGATTGTTCATGTTTTCGCATCAGTATTTCGCCGGGCGGGGCATCAGATTGCCCGCATTTGACTTGAAACCGCCTCCGGCGTTATTTTTACGCAAGGGGTCAATCAGTTTTGCGTAAAAGGCGGATGATATGCGCAAGTCCTTTACTGGCCTGATTTCCGGCGTGATCGTCGTGGCGATGGCGGCTTTTCTCGCGGTCGGCTGCTCCCAGACGGCCACCTCAACCTCCGCGACGGGCCTTGCCCGGACCGAGCGCTCCCAATACCGCTATACCGGCGAGGTCTTCCTGCTGCGCGGCCTGGCCAACGTCTTTTCGACCGGCCTCGATGTCATGAATGACAAGTTCCGCTCCCGCGGCGTCAATTCCAAGGTCGACAACCACGCCGTCTGGCAGGTCTGGGCCGACGACATCATCGCCCGCGACAAGGCCGGCCAGGTTTCCTATCCGATCGTCATCATGGGCCATTCGCTGGGCGGCAACGCCACGATGCAGATGGCGCGGTATCTCGGCGACCGGGGCATTCACGTTTCCTACGCGGTGTCCTTCGACCCGACGGTAACCGGCGAGCCGGGCGCCAATGTCGACGAGGCGGTCAATTTCTACCTGCCGAACGGCAAGTCCGGCCACGATGCCAACATCATCGCCGCGGGGCCCGGTTTTACCGGCAAGCTCTACAATTACGACGTGTCGCCGGTTGAAGGCATGAATCACTTCAATATCGAGAAGAATCCCGAATTGCAGGTCCGCGTCATGACCAAGGCCATATCGCTGATGGGGACGACCACACCGGACCGCGTGAAGGTTTCGGATCGCTGATCGGCGAATTGCCGCTCTCGAAATTTCGCCCGGACGGCGGGATTGTCAGGCGCGCGCGGCGTCTGTGTTGCGCGCACCTGAATTGTTCTCCCTGACGGAACGGCGGGATTTCGGCTTGCCGCGCGTGACCAGCCTCAGGCCGAGCAGCACCGCCATGATCGCGGCATAGGCCAGCGGCTCGGCCGTCCAGCTTTTCACCAGCCACAGATAATGCAGCACCATCAGCACGCCGGCCGGATAGGCCAGGCGATGCACATTGCGCCAGGCAATCGTGCCCAGACGCATGAGCGAAGCATTGTTGGAGGTGATCGCCATCGGCACCAAGGCCAAGAAGGCCGTCATGCCGAAAATGATGTAGGGCCTTTTGAGGATGTCGCCGAGGATGGCGCCCCAGTAGAATTGCCGGTCGAGCACGACGTAGACGACCAGATGCGCCAGCGCGTACCAGAACACCGTCAGCCCGAGCATGCGGCGGAAACGCAGCAATCTCAGGCCCGGCCAGCGCAACAGCGGCGTTACCGCAAGTGTCGCCAGCATGAACCGCAATGCCCAAAGGCCAAGCGCCTGTTCGAGCGCGCGCATCGGATCGGCGCCGAGCTGGCCGGCCACCGCCTGCCAGAAGGTCCACACCCCCGGCACCAGCGCCACGAAGTAGAGCGGCAGCACCGGCACGCGTTTGAGTGCGTCGTTGAAAAGATCGACGGGCCTTGAGGAAATGGTCATCGCTCAGAAGAACTTCTTCAGATCCATGCCCGCATAAAGATCGGCGACTTCTTCCTCATAACCATTGAACATCAATGTCGGCTTGCGCTCAGTCAGCAATCCGCCACCGATCACGCGTTCGCTCGCCTGGCTCCAGCGCGGATGGTCGACCTGCGGATTGACGTTAGAATAGAAGCCATACTCGTTGGGGAGGACGATGTTCCAGGTCATCGGGGGCTGTTTCTCGGTCAACGTGATCTTCACGATCGACTTGATCGACTTGAAGCCATATTTCCACGGCACCACCAGCCGCAGCGGCGCACCGTTCTGGTTCGGCAATTCCTCGCCATAGATGCCCGTCGCCAGAATGGTGAGCGGATGCATGGCCTCGTCAAGACGCAGCCCTTCGACATAGGGCCAGTCGAGAGGCTGGAAGAATCCCCTCTGCCCCGACATCTCATCGGGACGCACCAGTGTTTCGAAGGCGACATATTTGGCGCTGCCCAGCGGCTCGACCTTCGCCAGCAGGTCCGAAAGCTGGAAGCCGACCCAGGGGATGACCATCGACCAGCCTTCCACGCAGCGCAGCCGGTAGATGCGGTCTTCCTGCACCTTCGGCACGATGTCTTCCAGCGCCAGGGTTGCCGGCTTGGCGACCAGGCCGCCGATCTCGACACTCCACGGGCTGGTCGTCAGCGAACCGGCATTCGCGGCAGGGTCTTCCTTGCCGACGCCGAATTCGTAGAAATTGTTGTATCCGGTGACATATTCCTTCGCCGTGGGTTCGAGATCGGCGCCATAGGCCGTCGCCTTCGTCTCGAGCCTGGCAAAGGCTGGCGCGGGCAACATGCCCGCGGCGAGCGCCGCGCCTGCGCCGGCCATCAGGCTGCGGCGGTTGAGGTACATCTCCCTCGGCGTGATCTGCGAAACCGGAATATTGCGGACCGGGCGGTAGATCATGTGGCTTCCCCACTTTGGCGTTGCGTTGCCTAAGGTATAGGTAGGCACCCGCCCCGCGACAAATCAATCACCGCTCACAACCGCGTCAACGCGCGCCAAAAAAGACTAATCGTCCTGCACGCGCCCGCGCATCTTCTTGACCGCAGAGCGGCCGGCCTTCTTCTTCAACCGTCTCTCGACCGCGCCCTTCGACGGCTTGGTCTTGCGCCGTTTCGGCGGCGGCGGCTTGGAGGCTTCCTCGACCAGCGCGGCGAGCCGGTCACGCGCGTCCTCGCGGTTTTGCACCTGCGTGCGGAAGCGCGCCGCCTCGATGATCAGTTCGCCGGCATCGGTCATCAAATGGCTGGCGATCTTCGCCAGCCGCTCCTTCTGATAGGACGTGAGCGAGGGCGAACGCACGACATCGAAGCGAAGCTGCACGGCTGTCGCCACCTTGTTGACGTTCTGCCCGCCCGGACCGGAAGCACGGATGAAGCTCTCGGAGAGTTCGCTTTCGGGGATGAGGGTCGCCATGATCGTGGCCGGCCTATACATGTTCCCAGCCGTCCCTGTCGCCGGCGCGATAGACCGCGTCGATCAGCTTCTGGTTCCGCACCGAATCTTCCAGCGTGAAGATCTCGACATCCTCGCCCCGCGCCTTGCGCACGAAGGTCTCCGCCATCAACCTGTATTGCCTGGCGCCGGGAAAGCGATGGATCTGCGCCTGGTCATGACCGTTATTGTAAAGCGTGAAGAAGGCATGGTCGTAATCGCCGGCATTGAACGGCCCGTGCACCTCTATGAAACCGGCATCGCCATGGAACACCATGTTCTGGCGCAGCGCCATCTGGGTGGAGACGTAGAAGGTAAGTTCGAAGCCGCCGAAATCCGCCTTCACCGAGGCGTAGCGGTCGGTACCGAATTCGGGATCGCGCTCGACCGCGGCCTGCACGCGCTGCGGTTCGGCGCCGGTCACGAAGCGTGTCGTCACCGTCGGATAGACGCCGATATCGGGCAGTGCACCGCCGCCCTGATCGGGCTTGTTGCGCATGTCCGCGGCGTTCCTGTTGAAGTAGGAAAACGCACCCTGCACGTGGCGCAACTTGCCGATGGCGCCGTCGGCGAGCAGTTCGCGTATCTTCTTCCATTGCGGATGGTAGGTGACCATGAAGCCTTCGGCGATCAAGACGCCGAGCCTGTCGCGCGCCTCGATCAGCGGCGCGATCTCGGATGCATGCAATGAAATCGGCTTTTCGCACAGCACATGCTTGCCGGCTTCGGCCGCCTTCAGGCTCCAGGCGATGTGCTCGGACGTGATCAGCGG